>JBAYOI010000031.1:0-16459 GCA_041678365.1 Pigmentiphaga sp.
AGAACAAATCAAAATACTCGCGGTGCTCCCACTCCGACACTTCCTGGTTGAAGCGGTCAATTTCCGCCTGCTTGATATGGCAGAAATAATCCACAAATCCCTTGCTGAAACCGTCAACCAGCACCGGATCCGCTTTCAGCGCCGCCATGGCCTGCTCCAGTGACGTGGGCAGACGGGCCGCCTCCGTCTCATACGGCAGGTCCGCCGACGGCCCCGGGTCTTGCTGCCCATCGATCCCATCCAGGCCCGCAATGATTTGCGAGGCCAGGTACAGATAGGGATTGGCCGCCGGTTCTCCGACCCGGTTCTCAATGCGCGATGCGGAGTCACCGGCGCCGCCCAGCACCCGCAGCATCACGCCGCGATTGTCTTTGCCCCAGATGGCGCGGTCCGGTGCCATGGAGTAGGAACGGTAGCGGCGGTAGCCGTTCAAGGTGGGCGTGGAGAAGGTGGTGGCGCCGGCCGCATGCTTGAGCAGGCCGGCCAGATAGTGTTTGCCGAGCGGCGACAAACTGCCCTGCTCGGCGGTGTCCGGCATGAACAGATTGCGTCCGTCCTGCAGCCGCCGCAGCGATTGGTGCAAATGCCAGCCGCTGGAGATGACGTTCGGGATGCGTGGGCGGCACATGAAGGTGGCGTGATAGCCGTGGCGCTGACAGACCTGTTTGACCGCGCTGCGGAACAGAATCATGTCATCGGCGGTCTTCAACGCCGTTTGCGGGCCGAAGGTAAATTCAAACTGGCTCGGCCCGATCTCTATTTCCAGCGTACGCAGCGGCAGCCCGAGCCCCTGGCAGGTTCCACGCAGCAAATCCATCAATTCGTCCGCCAGGTCATAACGTTGTTCCGTCAAGAACTGGTAGCCGTGATTCAGCAGCTCCACGGTATTGGGCGTGCCCGGCCGCCCGAACTGGCCCGCATCTTCAGGCTGCATGGAGGCGGCGGTGCGCTTGAACAAATGGCATTCCACCTCAAGCCCGGTCAACAACTCCATGCCGCGCTCCGCCAAACGCCGCGTTTGCTTCTTCAGCAGCGTGCGCGTGGCAAAGGGCACCGCGCCGCCATGGCCGAAGTAGGCGTCACACAAGACCCAGCCCGTGGTGGGCGTCCACGGCAGCACCTTGAAGGTGCACGGGTCAGCCACCAGCACGATATCCGCCGCCCCCTGCATGTCCGGCAGATTGAAACCGCCGCCTGACGAGAACACCGGGAAGACGGTTTGGTGCGAGGTATCCTTGCACAGCAAGGTGGTGGTGACGTTGACGCCGCGCCGCAAGGCATGCACGGCTTCTTCGGCCACCAGGGTTTTGCCCCGCAGCACGCCATGCTGGTCAGGAAAGGAAAACCGGACGGTTTGCAGGTTCCCGGACTCCAGGGCACGGATCATGTCCTGGGCGGCGATTTGCTGGTCTTCCGACCACAAACCATGTTGTTCGACAAAGCTCATGCGTGTCCTTCTTTGTCTTATTGTTCGGCCAGGCTCGTGTGTTTTGCCCACGCTGACTGCTGACGGCGCTGTTTGTCCAGCGCCTGCCAGTGATCGCTCCAGCTGTCCGCGGGCCCAACTCCATCCACCGAAGGCGGTCCGGCCAGTTGCGCGGCCAGGGCGGCGTCAGGGCGCATTGGCACGGCGGCGCCTTGCTCATGGGCCTCAATCGCCTGCATCAGCAGGCGGCGGTACGCAACAATGGCCTTGTCCGTGGAACCGAGGTGTTCGCGGCTGCGATCCTGGATCTTGCCCTGGGATTCCACCGCCCATTGGTCATGCACGTTGATGTCCATGCCCATGCCGGTATAGGTTTTGCTGCGCTGCTCCTGCGCGTCGTAGCCATACGCATTGTGGCGGCCGACTTTTGGCAGGTAGTCCGGCAAGGTGTAGAGCTGCAGGCGCTGGTCCCGCATCTGCTGTTTGTTGACGGGCTTCTCAAAGCTCGTGAAGATGGCGTACCAATAACAGGCTTCATCGTTGACCGGGACATGCCATTGCGAGATGGTCATTTCCGTGCTCATCGGAATGATGAAGGCTTGCGGAAAAACCAGGTTGGTGACGCGCACGTGGGTCTGCTCGGTGCCGAGTTTGCGCAGCGAGGTCAGGCGCAGGCCGTACTCAACAGGATCCACCTTGATGTCGGGCCGGTCATATTCACGCAGCACCTTGGTGATCGGGATATTCGAGTTGGCCGAGGCGTCCCGGAACTGCTTGCCGTAGCTGGCATCGGTGTCCTCGTCTTCAAAGAAGCGATGCAGATAGGAAGCGTGCGCGGGATCAATGCCAACCTCCAGCGCCTGCAGCCAGTTGCAGTCCCAATAGCCCTTGAACGCAAAAGTATGGGTGCCCGGCGCCACGAAACAATCAAAGTTCGGAAACGCGGGCGGTTCGCCTTCGCCCAGGTAAGCAAACACAATGCCGCTTTTTTCAACCACGGGATAGGACGCGGCCTTGACGCGCTGATGCAGCTTGCTGCCTTCCGGCTCCGCCGGGGTCTCCAGGCACTGGCCATTGACGTCAAACAGCCAGCCGTGGAACAGGCAGCGGATCCCGCCATCTTCAAGGCGGCCATAGGCCAGGTCCGCGCCACGGTGCGGACAGTCCCGGTCAATCAGGCCAAGGCGGCCCGACTCGTCGCGGAACAGGACCAGGTGCTGGCCCATCACTTGCACCGGGCGCACCGGACGTTCGGGCAGCAACTCATCCGACAGCGCCACAGGCTGCCAATACTGGCGCAGCAACGCACCGGCCGGGGTGCCCGGACCCACACGGGTCAGGCGCTCATTCTGCTCTGGGGTCATGGCGACACCTCCTCCAGCAAGACGGTTCAAGGTAAACAGTGTATGCACCAGTCTAGTCATTGCATACAATGCGGTAAACCAAGGAGTTTCCCTTGAAAGACTGCTTTGGTTCGGCAACCCGGGAGAAAACCCTGAATAACCGCTTAATCCCTTGATAACTAAGGAATATCGTGTTTTCATCAATATAAGCGCCAATTTTCTCCAGCCAGGATCAAAAACAGAGAATGGCAGGATAGCCGCCCTACTGGATCCAATCTCATACAAGCTGCAATCATGACCTCCCATCAGTCCCGAGTCCTCGTACAAATCCGAGATGCCGTGCTCAAGGGCGAGTTCCAGGCGGGCGAACGGTTGGCGGAAATCCCGCTCTCCCAACGCTTCGGCGTGTCACGCACGCCGGTCCGGCTGGCGCTGGCCGCGCTGGAACAGGAAGGATTGATCGAAGTGTCGCCGTCCAGTGGCTACGTGATGCGCACCTTCACAGCCAGAGACATTGATGACGCCATTGCCGTGCGGGGTCACCTGGAAGGCATGGCCGCGCGCCTGGTGGCGGAACAAGGGGTCAGCCGGGAACTGTCACGCCAGCTCAGAGCCTGTCTGGAACTCGGTGATCAGGCGGTGCGCGCTCCCGCCATGGACTGGGATGACTACACGCTGTATGGCCAGATGAATGACCGCTTCCACCAGTTGATCATTGACGCTTGCGGCAATGAGGCGCTGAAGCGTGCGCTGGCGTTGAACTGCAATCTGCCGTTTGCGGCGCCGTCTTCCATGCTGCCGATGCAAAGCCATGGCAGTGAAGACACGGAGTGGATGCGCTATGCGCATCGTCAGCACCACCGGCTGGTGCAGGCGCTTGAACGCGGAGAAAGCGCCCGCGCCCAGGCCTTGGCCATGGAGCACACGGATATTGCGCGAATGAATTTGCAGGATTCCGCCGCGCGGGTGGACCACGCCGCGGACGTCCTGCCCACCCTGCACCGCCAGGTGAAGGGGAGGCAGGACGCCTGACCGGCGTGAGCGGGTCAGTCCGCGTCGGCCAGCAGCACGGTGGCGCCCAGGGTTTTGCGGGTTTCCAGCAAGGCTTGCGCTTGCGCGGCGTCCTTCAGCGCAAAACGCTGTTCAATGTGCACGGCGATTTTTCCGTCCAGAACCAGGCCGAACAGCTCGTCCGCCGCGCGCTGGATCTCATCCGTGTTCAGGAAATAATCGGCAATGGTCGGACGCGTTACATAGAGCGAACCCTTGCTGGCCAGCACCCCCAGCTCGACACCGCTCACCGGGCCCGACGCATTGCCAAAGCTCACCAGCAGGCCCCGCCGTTGCAGGCAATCCAATGAGGTCTGCCAAGTGGCCTGGCCAACCCCGTCATACACCACGGGCACGCCCTGGCCGCCGGTCAGTTCCCGGACACGCTCGGCCACCGGCTCCCGGCTGTAGTCAATCATCGCCCAGGCGCCAAGGTCCAGCGCATACTGCACTTTTTGAGGCGAAGAGGCCGTACCGATCACCTTGACGCCCAAGGCCTTCGCCCATTGGCAGACCAGACTCCCCACACCACCCGCCGCCGCATGGAACAGAATCGTCTGCCCCGCTTCAACGCGATAAGTCTGGCGCAGCAGGTAATGCGCCGTCAGGCCTTTCAACATCAGGACGGCGGCCTGTTCGTCCGAGATCCCCGTCGGCACACGAATCACATAACGGGCGGGCACATTGCGCACTTGCGCATAGGCGCCAAGCGGCCCCAGCCCGTAGGCAACCCGGTCACCCACTTGGAGATGGCTCACGCCCTCGCCAAGCGCCGTCACCTCACCCGCCGCCTCAAAACCCAGCCCTGACGGCAACGCGGTGGGGTACAGCCCATTGCGGAAGTAAATATCGATAAAATTCAATCCAATCGCACGCTGGCGGATCTGGACCTGGCCCGGGCCAGGCGGCAAGACCCGCTCATCCGCCCACTCCAGCACGTCCGGACCGCCGCAACGCGAAAAACGAACCACACCACTCATCGCCGCTCCCCTGTTTCAATCTTGATACAAACTGCTCAATCAGCCATCCAAGCCCTACAATCTCACCAACGCCTCTGCCTGGATTTTTTATGAAAACCGATAGCCGGTTCCCTACGCTGCATATTGTCGATCACCCGTTGATTCAGCACAAACTGACGCATATGCGGGACCAGGATACGTCCACCCGCACGTTTCGCCAATTGCTGCGGGAGATCACCCAGCTGATGGGTTATGAAGTCACGCGCAACCTGCCGATCACCAAACGCAGCATCCAGACGCCGATGTGCCAGATGGAAGCCCCCGTGATCGCGGGGAAAAAGCTCACCATCGTGCCGGTGCTGCGTGCCGGCAGCGGGATGGCGGACGGCCTGCTGGACCTGGTCCCGTCCGCCCGGGTCGGCCATATCGGCCTGTATCGGGACGAGCATCAGCGCCCGGTGGAATACCTGGTTAGGCTGCCCGAGCTGGATGGCCGGGATTTCATTGTGTGCGATCCGATGATCGGCACCGGCTACTCGGCCGCGCACGCGGTCTCGGTACTGAAGGAACGCGGCGTGCCCGCCGAACACATCACTTTTGTTGCGCTGGTGGCTTCGCCGGAAGGCATGCAGGTGCTGTATGAGCACCATCCCGACGTCACCGTGTATCTGGCTTCGCTGGATGACCACCTGGACGAGGACGGCTACATCCTGCCGGGCCTCGGCGACGCCGGCGACCGGCTGTTCGGCACCAAGGGCGCCTGAACGGCGCTGGCATCATCGGCGCGTATTGGCCAACGCAAACAGGATCGCCACGCTTTGCGCATCCGCCACGCCGTCATGGCGCTGAGGCCGATAGCGCATCTGAAACGCCCTCCAGACCGCCTGCCAGCCCGCTTCCGATGCCGGGTCGGCAGGCGCGGGATAGCCCACCTTGAGCAAGGCTTCCCGCTGCACTTCCACGGCGGGCAGGCCGCTCAGTTCGAACTGCTGCTGATACTGTCCGGCCAGGGCTTCGTCATACCAACTGGCCACACCGGCCTGCGCCAAGCGCTTCCACGGAAAGCGCGGCCCGGGATCCACCTTGCGGCCCGGCGCGATTTCGCCATGCCCAATGACGTTTTCCGGCGGCAGTTCATGCCGCGCCATGATGCCGCGCACTAAGGGAATCAAACGCTCGATCTGCGAGGGGGCGAACGGTTGCCAGGCGGTCTGGTCCGGATCCAGCGCGCCGCGGTTGACGATTTCAATGCCGACGCTGCGGCGGTTCAGCGAGGTCTTGCCCTGCCAGGCGCTGACCCCCGCATGCCAGGCGGCGCGCGACTCCGGCACCAACTGGATGATGCGCGCGGGCTCGTCGTCCGTGATCAGATAATGGGCGCTCAAGTTCTGCTGGGTCAGCAGTTTCAGCGCCCGCGCTTGATTCGACACGGTGTAGTGGATCACAACGAACTCGACCCGGCTGGCATGGCCCGGCGCGTCAATGACTTGATCCACTTCCGGCGCCACCCCGGGCGTTGAACACGCCGTCAGCAGCGCAAGCCCCAGCGGAAACAGCCAAGCCAGACGCCTGGGGCGCACCGCCCAGCGTGGGGTTGCCGCAGGCAACGGGAATCTGAAGCCGCGAGTGCGCATGGCCACCTCCTGCTTTCGCTTATTTTCGTTTACCCATCAAAGAGCCAAGAATGCCGCGCGCCAAGTCGCGCGCCACCTGATTGCTGACGGACTTGGCCACCTGCTCTATCATGCCCGGCTTGCGTCCGCCGCGAGGCCCTGTGGAGCCGAACAGCACGGTTTTCAGGCCGTCAATCAGCGCATTGCCGGACGTGCCGTCGCCTGAGTCGGACGCCTGGCCCGCTCCGGTCCCCGCCACCTCAGCCTGCTCAACACGGGCATTCAACATTTCATAGGCCGACTCGCGGTCCAGCGCGGTTTCATACACCCCGGCCACCAGCGACTGCGCGCGGACCGCCCGGCGCTCGGCTTCCGTGGCGGGGCCGATCCGGCTGCCCGGTGCAACGATGTAGGCGCGCTGCGTCACGCCGGGGCGGCCTTTTTCATCAAGCAGCGAGACCAGCGCCTCGCCAACGCCCAGCTCAGTGATCGCGGCCTCCAGGTCAAGCTCGGGATTCTGGCGCATGGTTTGCGCCGCCGTCCGGACCGCTTTCTGGTCACGCGGCGTAAAGGCGCGCAAGGCGTGCTGAACCCGGTTGCCCAACTGGCCCAGCACCGCATCCGGGATATCCAGCGGATTTTGCGTGACGAAATACACGCCAACCGCCTTCGAGCGAATCAGGCGGACCACCTGCTCGATTTTCTCCAGCAGTGCCTTCGGCGCATCATTGAACAGCAAATGCGCCTCATCGAAGAAAAATACGAGCTTCGGCTTGTCCGTGTCGCCGGCTTCAGGCAGATGCTCGAACAGCGTGGACAACAGCCACAGCAGGAACGTGCCGTAGAGCTTCGGTGAATTCATCAGCCGGTCCGCCGCCAGGATATTGATGACGCCCAGCCCGTCCGGGTTGGTCTGGATCAGGTCATCGATATTGAGCATCGGCTCCCCGAAGAACAGGTCTCCGCCCTGTTCTTCCAGCCCCAGCAATCCCCGTTGGATCGCGCCGATCGAAGCGGGCGAGACATTGCCATACTGGGTTTTGAACTGGGCGGCATTGTCTCCCACATACTGCAGCATGGCGCGCAAGTCTTTCAGGTCAAGCAGCAGCATGCCGTTATCGTCCGCAATCCGGAATACCAGCGTCAGCACGCCCGACTGTGTATCGTTCAGATTCAGCATCCGACCCAGCAGTAAGGGTCCCATTTCGGAGATGGTTGCCCGCACCGGATGCCCCTGTTCGCCAAACACGTCCCACAGCGTCACGGGAAACGCGGTCCAATCCGGCGTCGGGATGCCGAGGCTTTGCAATCTTGCCGCCAGTTTCTCGGACGATTTCCCCGCCTGTGACATGCCAGTCAGGTCCCCTTTGACGTCGGACAGGAAAACCGGCACCCCCTGGCGGGCAAAAGCCTCGGCCAGGACTTGCAGGGTCACGGTCTTGCCGGTGCCGGTCGCGCCAGTGATGCAACCATGCCGGTTGGCCATGGAAGGCAGCAAATACACGTCGGTCTGAGTATTTTTGGCAATGAGAAGAGGGCTGGCCATAAGCAATCCGAGGGAGGGTAAGGACGAAAAAGAAGCGGGCGGCTTGGGGACGATCGCATCCGCGCGCCGCAGCGTTCATCATGCACCAGAGTCTACGGGCAAATGCAAACCACTGTGGTATTAGACCCAAGAAAGGTCCGCATTTTCAAAGCACGCGCCCACACGCTAAAATGGAGGGGTCTTCTAACTATTTCTAAGCGATTTCAATGGCCGGACATAGTAAATGGGCCAATATTCAGCACCGCAAAGGGCGTCAGGACGCCAAACGCGGCAAGCTGTGGACCAAAATCATTCGTGAAATCACGGTTGCCGCCCGCGCTGGCGGCGCCGATCCCGACACCAACCCGCGCCTGCGCCTGGCCTGGGACAAAGGCACTGACGCCAACATGCCCAAGGACACGATCCAGCGCGCGATTGCGCGCGGGGCGGGCGGCGCGGAAGGCGACAACTACGATGAAGTGCGCTATGAAGGCTACGGCATTGGCGGCGCGGCGGTCATCGTGGACTGCATGACGGACAACCGCACCCGCACCGTGGCGGAAGTGCGCCATGCCTTTGCCAAGAACGGCGGCAACCTGGGCCAGGAAGGCTCGGTCGCCTTCATGTTCAAGCACTGCGGCCAGTTCCTGTTCGCGCCCGGCACGTCTGAAGACGCCGTCATGGAGGTCGCGCTTGAGGCGGGCGCTGAAGACGTCATCACTGACGACGAGGGCGTGATCGAGGTCCTCTCGGCGCCCACTGACTACCATGCGGTCAAAACCGCGTTTGACCAGGCGGGCCTGAAAGCCGAGATGGAAGGCATTGTCATGCTTCCGCAAAATGAAACCCCGCTGTCCGGCGAAGACGCCGAGAAAATGCAGAAGCTGCTTGACGTGCTGGAAGGCCTCGATGATGTCCAGGACGTCTATACCACCGCTCTCTTTGACGAGTAAACCATGAAGATTCTTGTTATTGGCGCCGGCGGCCGTGAACACGCGCTGGCCTGGCATCTGGCCAAGTCCCAGAAAGCCCAGAAAGTGTTCGTGGCGCCCGGCAACGGTGGGACGGCGTCAACGCCGCATCTTGAAAACGTCGCGCTGACAGACCCGGAAGCGCTGGCGGACTTTGCCGAAAAAGAACATATCGGCCTGACGGTGGTGGGCCCCGAAGCGCCGCTCGCCGCAGGCGTGGTGGACGTCTTCCGCGCGCGCGGCCTGAAGATCTTCGGCCCGACCAAAGCCGCCGCGCAACTGGAAAGCTCAAAAGACTTCGCCAAGGCCTTCATGGTCCGGCACAACATCCCGACCGCCTACTACGCCACCTTCACGGACCCAACCCAGGCGCACGCCTACATTGATCAGCAGGGCGCGCCGATCGTCATCAAGGCCGATGGCCTGGCGGCCGGCAAGGGCGTCGTGGTTGCCATGAGCGTTGAAGAGGCCCACGCCGCCGTGGACAGCATGCTTGGCGACGGCAGCCTGGGCGCCGCGGGCGCGCGGGTCGTGATCGAAGAATTCCTGGAGGGCGAGGAAGCCAGCTTCATCGTCCTCTGCGATGGCCGCAACGTGCTGCCGCTGGCCACCAGCCAGGACCACAAGCGCCTGAAAGACCAGGACGAAGGACCGAACACCGGCGGCATGGGCGCCTACTCGCCCGCGCCGGTCGTGACGCCGGAGCTGCACGGCCGCATCATGCGGGAAGTCATCCTGCCCACCATCCAGGGCATGGCCAAAGATGGCATTCCGTTCTCGGGCTTTCTGTATGCGGGCCTGATGATCAACGCCAACGGCATCAAGGTGCTGGAGTTCAACTGCCGCATGGGGGATCCGGAAACCCAGCCCATCATGATGCGCATCAAAAGCGATCTGCTGGACGTGTTCGAACTGGCTTGCAACCATCAGTTGGATCAAGCCACGATTGACTGGGACCGCCGCACCGCGCTCGGCGTGGTGATGGCCGCGCACAACTACCCCGGCACGCCGCGCAACGGCGACCCGATCACCGGTATCCCGAAAGAAACCGAGGACAGCATGGTCTTCCATGCGGGCACCGAACTGGTTGACGGCGTGGTCAAGACCAGCGGCGGCCGCGTCCTGTGCGTCACCGCGCTGGGAGACTCCGTCAAACTGGCGCAGAAGCGCGCCTATGAAACACTGCAGTCCATCCACTTCGACGGCGCGCAATACCGTCGTGACATCGGCTGGCGCGCCATCAGCCGACGCACGCCCACGGATGCCTGACCATGATCGACACGCAACGCACTTACGATTACTTCACCGGCTTGCAGAACCGCATCGTCACGGCGCTGGAAGCCCGTGAAGGCAGCGCGTTCCGCGCCGACGCCTGGACGCGTCCGGAAGGCGGCGGCGGTATTTCCCGCCTGATTGAAGGCGGACAGGTCTTTGAACGCGCGGGCGTGCTGTTCAGCCATGTCTCGGGCGCCACCCTGCCCCCTTCCGCCAGCGCCCACCGCCCCGAACTGGCGGGCCGTCCGTGGGAAGCCATGGGCGTGTCGCTGGTGCTGCACCCCCGTAATCCGTACGTGCCGACCGTGCACATGAACGTCCGGGTCTTCATTGCCAAGGCCGTCAATGAGTCCGCATCCGAACCGGTTTTCTGGTTCGGCGGCGGCATGGACCTGACCCCCTACTACCTGGACGAGCCCGATGCGGTGCATTTCCATCAGGTCTGCAAGGAATCGCTTGACTCCACGGACCCGGCGCTCTACCCCAAGTACAAGAAATGGTGCGATGAATACTTCCACCTGAAGCACCGCCAGGAAGCGCGTGGCATCGGCGGCATTTTCTTCGACGATCACTCGCAAGACGGCTTCGAGTCTTCGTTCTCCATGACGCAATCCGTCGGCAACGCCTTCCTTGACGCCTACCTGCCCATTCTGGACAAGCACCGCGACCGCGCCTACACCGAGCGTGAGCGCGATTTCCAGGCCTACCGCCGTGGCCGCTACGTTGAATTCAACCTCGTCTTTGACCGGGGCACCCTGTTCGGCCTGCAATCGGGCGGCCGCACCGAGTCCATCCTGATGTCGATGCCGCCGGCTGCGCACTGGCGCTATGACTGGTCGCCCGAGGCGGGCAGCGCCGAGGCCCAGCTCTACACTTATCTGCGTCCGCGCGACTGGCTGGCCTGAGTATTTTGCAAAAGAGAATCGCTTTATTCGGGGGCAGCTTTGACCCGATCCACCTTGCCCACACCGCGCTGGCCGTCAAGGCGCTGGAAGCCTTGCGCGTTGACGGCGTCGAACTGATTCCGGCGGCCAACCCCTGGCAGCGCGCGCCATTGACCGATGCGCGGCATCGGCTCAAGATGGTGGACATTGCCATTGAAGGATTGCCCGGCCTGTCCGTCAATCCAATTGAAATCCAGCGCGGCGGCGCCAGCTACACGCTGGATACGCTGCGGCAACTGCACGCGCAACGGCCGCAGGTCCGCTGGACCTGGGTGCTGGGCGCGGATCAGCTCGCCAATTTTTGTACCTGGCATCAGTGGCAAGCCATTGTTGACCTCGCCGATCTGGCCGTTGCCGCCCGTCCGGGCAGCCAGCTGTCGCCGCCCGACGCATTGCAACAGGCCTTAAGC
The DNA here is from genome assembly GCA_041678365.1 of Pigmentiphaga sp. GTDB lineage: Bacteria > Pseudomonadota > Gammaproteobacteria > Burkholderiales > Burkholderiaceae_B > Pigmentiphaga. The sequence continues at coordinate 11,517 of JBAYOI010000031.1, forward strand.
CAGGCAAACCGGCAACTGAGCCTGATCCCGATGGAAGCGCTCCCCATTTCCAGCTCCAACATCCGGGAGCGTTTGCAACACAACCAATCCGTGCAGGGACTTTTAGATCCGCGCGTCCTCACCTATATTCGAGAACATCATCTCTATCAACAATAAAACCCCTATGGACATCAAACAACTGGAAGCGGCGGTCGTCGACGCATTGGAAGACGTCAAGGGCCAGAACATCAAAGTCCTGAACACGTCCCACCAGACCAGCCTTTTCGATCGCGTCATCATTGCCAGCGGCACATCCAACCGGCAGACCCGGGCGCTGGCCTCGAACGTGGCCGAGAAAATCAAGGCGCTGGGCGGTGAAGTCATCGCCACCGAAGGCGAGGAAACCGGAGAGTGGGTCTTGGTCGACCTCGGGGACGTCGTCGTCCACGTCATGCAGCCCGCCATCCGCGACTACTACAACCTTGAGGAAATCTGGGGCGGCAAGGCTCAGGGCTGAGCATGAAACTGTTCATCATCGCCGTGGGCACGCGCATGCCGGGCTGGGTCAACGAGGCCTTCCAGGACTATGTAAAGCGCATGCCCGCGGACTGCTCGATCGAATTGCGCGAAGTCAAGCCAGAAGCCCGGACAGGCGGCAAGACCACGTCTCAGATGGAGGCGCTTGAAGCGCGTCGGATTGAGGCGCAACTGCCCGCGGGCGGCATCTGGATTGCGCTGGACGAACACGGTAAGGACCCCACCAGCCAGCAGTTGGCCCGCCAATTCCAATCCTGGCGCGATGAGGCCCGCGACGTGGCCTTCATCATCGGCGGCCCGGACGGCCTGGACGACGCGCTGAAGGCGCGCTGCCAGGGCCTGATGCGCCTCTCAAGCCTGACCCTGCCACACGGCATGGTGCGCGTGCTGCTGGCTGAACAGCTCTATCGCGCCTGGTCCATCCTGACCAACCACCCCTATCACCGCTCATGAGCCGCCTTTATCTCGCCTCCAAAAGCCCGCGCCGACGTGAAATCCTGACCCAGTTGGGCATCGGGCACGAGGTGTTGACGCTGCCGCCGGAAGCCGGTCCGGATGAGCCGCAATTGCCCGGCGAATCCGCTGAAATTTATGTCCAGCGCACCGCGCGCGACAAGGCGCAACGGGCCGCGGCCTTCCTGGAGCAATCGCCGCTGACGCGGCGGCCGATCCTGGCCGCTGATACCACCGTCATCCTGAATGGCCGCGTGCTCGGCAAGCCGGTTGACGCGCAGGACGCCCGTGCCATGCTGCACGCCTTGTCCGGCGGCGAGCATGCGGTGCATACCGCCGTTGCGCTGATCAGCCACGGCCAGCTGCATGAAGACGTCTCCCGCACCCGCGTCTGGTTTCGTCCGCTCAGCGCCCAGGACATTGAACGCTATGTCGCCAGCGGCGAACCCTTTGACAAGGCGGGCGGCTACGGCATCCAGGGGCTGGCTTCGGTCTTTATTTCCCGCATTGACGGCAGCTTCAGCGGCGTCATGGGCCTGCCGGTGTTCGAAACAGCCCGGCTACTGGGCAAGATCGGCATCGTTCTTCCCTGAGCCCGCCCGCGCATTTCCCTCCCTGCCCCGCCACCATCCGCGTTAAGCTTGAGCATTATTGGTTTGAACCGCCACCATGACCGAAGACATCCTGATCAACGTTTCGCCTTATGAAACTCGCGTAGCCGTCATCCAGCAAGGCGCCGTCCAGGAACTGCAATTCGAGCGCACGTCGCAAAAAGGTCACGTTGGCAATATCTATCTCGGCAAGGTCGCCCGCGTGCTGCCCGGCATGCAGAGCGCCTTCATCGACATCGGCCTTGAACGCGCCGCCTTCCTGCACATTGCGGACATTCGTGAAAGCCGCCAGGAGCGCGCGCTGGGCAGCCCGATCACCCCGATCGAACGCCTGCTGTTCGAGGGGCAGACCATCATGGTCCAGGTCATCAAGGATCCGCTGGGCACCAAGGGGGCGCGCCTGTCCACACAAATCAGCATCGCGGGCCGGATGCTGGTCTATCTGCCCTACGATCCCCACATCGGCATTTCCCAGCGCATTGAATCGGAGGCGGAGCGGCTTCAGCTGCGCGAACGCCTGGGCAAGCTGATTGCCGCGGAAGACAAGGGCGGCTTCATCGTGCGCACCCAAGCGGAAGACGCCACAGACGACGAACTCTCCGCCGACATCGCCTATCTGCGCAAGCTCTGGTCCATTCTGCAGCAAAAGGCGCGCAGCCTCGGCCCACCCAAACTGCTGCACGAAGACCTGAACCTGGCCCAGCGGGTGCTGCGCGACGTCGTCAATGACAACACCGCCAGTATCCAGGTGGACTCCTACATCACCTTTCTGAATCTTCAGGAATGGGCAAGCGCCTTCACCCCGTCGGTGGTGGACAAACTCTCCCATTACACCGGCGAGCGCCCCTTGTTCGATCTCTACAATGTGGATGAAGAGATCGAACGGGCCTTGTCCCGGCGCGTAGACCTGAAATCAGGCGGCTACGTCATCATCGATCAAACGGAAGCGCTGACCACCATCGACGTCAACACCGGCGGCTATGTGGGCGGCAGAAACTTTGACGACACCATCTTCCGCACCAACCTGGAAGCGGCGCTGGCCATTGCCCGGCAACTGCGGCTACGCAATCTGGGCGGCATCGTGATCATCGACTTCATCGACATGGAGAACAATGAGCACAAGGAAGCGGTGCTGGCCGAGCTGCGCAAGATGCTGTCCCGCGACCGCACCCGCGTCACCCTGAATGGCTTCACCCAGCTCGGCCTGGTGGAAATGACGCGCAAGCGCACCCGCGAATCGCTGAGCCACGTGCTGTGCGAGTCCTGCCCGACCTGCAGCGGGCGCGGCCACGTCAAGACGCCCAAAACCGTCAGCTATGAAATTTTGCGGGAAATCCTGCGCGAGGCGCGCCAGTTCAATCCGAAAGAGTTCAGGATCCTGGCGTCTCAGGCCGTGGTGGACCTGTTTCTGGAAGAAGAAAGCCAGAACCTAGCCGCGCTGGGCGATTTCATCGGCAAGCCCATTTCGTTGCAGGTTGAAGGCATTTACAGTCAAGAGCAGTACGACATCATTCTGCTCTAGGGGGGATAAAAGCCCACCCCCTACGCGCTCCGCGCGCCCCCCTCAAGGGGGCGACACCGGCGGACTGGCAAAGCCAGCTCCGCGGTGTCCTGGAAGGGCTGAGCTACTTCTGTAAGGACACTGTCCACCCCCTAAGCGCTAACGCGCATCCACCTCAAGGGGGCGACACCGGCGGACTGGCAAAGCCAGCTCCGCGGTGTCCTGGAAGGGCTGAGCTACTTCTGTAAGGACACTGTCCACCCCCTAAGCGCTGACGCGCACCCACCTCAAGGGGGCGACACCGGCGGACTGGCAAAGCCAGCTCCGCGGTGTCCTGGACGGGCTGAGCTGCTTCTGTAAGGACACTGTCCCCCCCTAAGCGCTAACGCGCATCCATCTCAAGGGGCCGATACCGGCGGACTGGCAAAGCCAGCTCCGCGGTGTCCTGGGTGGCTGAGCTTCTTGCGTTGGACTACTCAAAGGCGGGGCTGACGCCCAGACAGAACTGCTGTTCAATATCATGCGCCACCATGACTTCAATCGTATCCAACAGGTCCTGCTCTGAATCCGCCGCAATACCAAAATACGGCAGGTGCGAAACCAGACAGTGTCGAACGCCGTCTTCAACTTCATAGATGGCGCAGTAGGCATCCCAGGACTGTGGCGCAGCCGCTTGGGGCTGGATCTCAATCTCAAGCACGCGGCTTGAGCGATTGGGACAATATTGGAAGGCGAACATCTGGGACCTCACTTTCCGAAGAGCACACCCTCTCACTATAAGTCAGCGCACGCGCGGGCGTGAGAGGGTTTATCCGGAATCAGGACACCCAGGACACCACCGTCAGCAGGAACAGGAAGCCCATCCACAAGGCCAGCGAACGGGTGATCAAGCCCAGGCCATGATGGAGGTTGGCCAGCGTGGGCTGCTGGTCAGTAGCGCTGACGATCGCCACGGCATCAACCCCTTCGGCGGCGGCCGCTTCAACGCTTTCCGGCATGCTCGGCGGACTCAGGTCCAGGCCCAGCGCGCCCGCCGCGCTTTCAACCACCATGCCGCGCTGCGGATCTTCCCAGCGCTCGGCACGCTGCTTCCAGCCGTACAGGGCGTCTTCAAAGTTGCCGACCACCGCAAAACCGACCGAGGTCAGGCGGGCGGGGACCCAGTCAATGATGGCGAACCAGAAGCGGCTGACTTCTCCCAGCGCATCCTGACGCGCCCCCCAGAACAGCCGGGCCTGCGCCGACAAGGCATAGGCAATCGCGCCAAAAGGTCCCGGCAGCAGCGCATACCAGAAGATCACCGCAAACAGATGGCGGTGCGCAGCCACAACGCCGGCTTCCAGTGTGGCGCGGCAGATGGCTTCCAGCCGGGGCGGAACCTGGGCGATCACACCTTGTTTTGCCAACCAGCCGGTGGCCAGTTGGGCCGACTCATTCAGATCATTGCGGGACAGGGCCAGCTCGATGGCTTTGTAGCGATCCAGCGCATCGCGGAAACCCAGGCAGCACCACAGGATGAAAACATGGAAAACCAGCGCGAATACGGGATGCAGATCAAGCAGCAAGCCCGCAATACATGTGATGATCACACTGGGTATCAGGACCGCCAGCACCCAGCTCAGGTGCGCGGCCGGTTTACTTCCGGCATCAAACGTTGTACTTAGCCAGTGACGCCATCGCCCTGCCGTGCGCAGGACGAAAGAAGACTCGGACAGCGGTCTGACCTGCTCGGCCAGGAAAGCGAATATCAAGGAGAAGAAGCTCATTCGCGTATTCTAAATGTCAAAGGTCATCAACAGCATGGCATCTACGGGGAAACGCCAAGAAAATTTATGTGCGCGGAGCCGGGTGCTCGCCAGCCC
>JBAYOI010000032.1:0-16364 GCA_041678365.1 Pigmentiphaga sp.
AGAATATACCGGGCCAGGTCCTGGTCTGTTGCGGTCTCCTCAAGCTGCTCGTTCACATAGGCGGCATCGATGGTCAGCGTGGCGGTGCCTTTGCTGCCCGCATCAAATGACAGCTTTTCCAGCAACTTTTCCATCACCGTGTACAAACGGCGCGCGCCGATGTTCTCGGTTTTCTCGTTGACGTCCTGGGCAATCTCAGCAAGGCGTTCGATCCCCTCCGGCGTGAACGTCAGGTGAACGTCCTCGGTGGCCAGCAATGCCGTGTATTGCTTGATCAGCGAAGCATCCGTGTCTGACAGGATACGCACGAAGTCCTGCTTGCTCAGCGAATCGAGTTCGACCCGGATCGGCAAACGGCCCTGCAACTCGGGGATCAGATCCGACGGGCGGGCCAGGTGGAAGGCGCCGGACGCCACGAACAGAATGTGGTCTGTCTTGACCACGCCATACTTGGTGTTGACCGTCGTGCCTTCAATCAGCGGCAGCAGGTCGCGCTGCACACCCTGGCGGGACACATCGGAACCGCTCGCTTCCTGGCGCGTGGCGATTTTGTCGATCTCATCAAGGAAGACAATGCCGTTCTGTTCCACGGCGGCAACCGCCTTGGTCCGCAGATCTTCCTCATTGATCCGGCGCGCGCACTCTTCGTCCACCAGCTGCTTGAAGGCGTCCTTGATCTTGAGTTTGCGCTTTTTCTGCTTACCCTGCGATAGTCCCGCAAACATGCCGCGGATCTGCTCGGTCATTTCCTCCATGCCCGGCGGCGCCATGATTTCCATTTGCGGCATGGCTTGCGCCAGATCAATTTCAATCTCCAGATCGTCGATCTGGCCTTCACGCAGTTTCTTTCGGAAGGACTGGCGCGCAGCGTTTTCTTCGCGCACTGGATTGCCATGCGCATCGCGGGGCGGCGTGACCAAGACATCGAGGATGCGGTCTTCGGCCGCGTCTTCCGCCTGGGTACGGACGCGGCGGAACTCCTGTTCCCGCACCTGCTTGACCGCGCTTTCGGTCAGATCGCGGATGATGGTGTCAACGTCGCGTCCCACATAGCCCACCTCGGTGAACTTCGTGGCTTCCACTTTGATGAACGGCGCATCGGCCAGCTTGGCCACCCGCCGCGCAATCTCGGTCTTGCCCACGCCGGTGGGCCCGATCATCAGGATGTTCTTCGGATGGATTTCAGTGCGCAGGGGCTCGGCCACCTGCTGCCGACGCCAACGGTTGCGCAGCGCCACGGCAACGGAGCGCTTGGCCTTATCCTGGCCGACAATGTATTTGTCCAGTTCTGAGACGATTTCGGCTGGCGTCATCATTGTCATTCCAGTACCTCGAGCGTGTGATTCTGATTGGTGTAAATACAGAGGTCGCCGGCAATCTCCAACGACTTCTTCACAATGTCCTGCGGCGCCAGGTCCGTGTTTTTCAGCAGCGCCAACCCGGCTGACTGCGCGTAACTGCCACCCGAACCGATAGCGGCCAGGCCATGCTCGGGCTCGAGCACGTCGCCATTGCCGGTCAGGATCAGCGTGGTGTCTTTATCCGCCACGATCATCATGGCTTCCAACCTGCGCAGCACGCGGTCCGTGCGCCAATCGCGCGTCAGTTCGACGGCGGCGCGCAGCAAATGGCCTTGGTGTTTTTCCAGCTTGCCTTCAAAGCGTTCAATCAACGTAAAGGCATCCGCCGTCGCTCCGGCAAAGCCTGCCAGGACCAAATCTTTATACAGGCGCCGAACCTTGCGGGCCGTGCCTTTCATGACGACGTGCCCCAACGTCACCTGTCCATCTCCGCCCATGGCGACTTGATTGCCGCGGCGGACACTGACAATCGTGGTTCCGTGGAACTGTTCCATATGTGCTTTCTTCCCTAAACGATCTATATGGGGACAAGGTCCGGCCAACGCAAGAGTCTTAGCGCCGCAACATCAAGGACGCTTTTCAAGCAGCCGCGCCACCCTGGCCCGCAATGCGGGCGCCACCGCTTCCTCAAACCAGGGATTCCTTGCAAACCAGCGGTTATTGGCCGGGCTGGGGTGCGGCAACGGGATGATTTTCTCTTGAGCCACATCAACCTGCCTGACGGCTTCCGTCAATCCCAAGGCATCCGGCAAATGCCAATTCATTGCATATTTGCCCACAATCAACATCAATTCAACTTGGTACAAGGGCGTAAGTAACTGCGAATGCCAGCGCGGCGCGCATTCAGAACGCGGCGGCAGGTCGCCGGACTTGCCTTTGCCCGGATAACACAAGCCCATGGGCAGAATGGCAAAATGTTGCGGGTCGTAGAGTTGCGCTCGCGTGACACCGAGCCAGGCGCGCAGACGTTCGCCGCTGGCATCGTTGAACGGGACGCCGGTTTCATGGACTTTTCGGCCCGGCGCCTGGGAAACGATGACGATTTTCGCCTCGGGATGGAGCTGGAAGACAGGGCGGGGGCTGACCGGCATACAGGCGGCGCAGAGCTGGCACGCCCGGGCTTCCGCCACAAGCTGCTCGAACGCAATCACCGCTGCGTGCCCTTGGCCAGCAGATCACGAAGCACAACGGCATTGTTGTGACGCTCGTCATGCGCCGCATAGATCAGCGTGACGCGCCCCTCACCGGCCAGGGCCTTCAACGCATCCAGGCACGGGTTTTCCTGCAATTCCGCCAGATACCGACGCTGAAACTCAGGCCACTTCGCTTCCTCATGCTGAAACCATTGCCGCAATGCCGTGGACGGCGCGATGTCCTTGAGCCAGACATCGATCTTTCCGTGCGCCTTGGACAAGCCGCGCGGCCACAGGCGATCCACCAGCACCCGCTTCCCATCCTGGTCCTCAGGGGGTTCGTAGGCTCTTTTGATCAATAAGGGCATGATCTCTCCAAAGCAAAAAGGACTGGCGGCGGGGTGAGAGAAAGGTTTAGAGAAAGGAAGAAAACGGCGCACAAGGCGCCGTTTGATTGAAAAGGTGGACGCCCGGGCAGGCGCCCTTTTGCGTCAGTCTGACGGGCTCAATCCCCGTACAATTTCTGACGCAGTTCCCGCCGTTGCTGGGCCTCCAGCGACAAGGTGGCGGTGGGTCGGGCCAACAGTCGGGCGACGCCGATCGGCTCGCCGGTTTCTTCACACCAGCCGTAGTCACCGGCATCAATGTGAGCCAGGGCCTGCTGGACTTTCTTCAGCAGCTTGCGCTCACGGTCACGGGTGCGCAATTCCAGCGCGTGCTCTTCTTCAATGGTGGCTCGGTCCGCGGGATCCGGAACAAACGGCGTTTCCCGCAGATTTTCTGTGGTTTTTCCGGCATTTTGCAGCAACTCTTGCTCGATCTCCTGCAACCGGACTTTAAAGAACGCCAACTGAGCCTCGTTCATATAGTCGGACTCGGGCATGGCCAACAACTCTGCTTCGGTGAGCACGGAACCAGCCGGCTTATTCGTCACGCTTTTCAACGCGTCCTCCTGGATAACTTCGGGGGTTGAGGCTTTGGTTGCCATAAACGCTTTGCTGCGGTGCTGGCCTTACGCGGCCAGGCACTGCTCCAAGCCATGCATAAACACATCACGCGGCAGATTCCGGCCGATGAAGACCATTTTGCTGCCTTTCTGCTCATTCGGCGCCCACGCCCGGCCCACGTCAGCGCCCATCAGCATGTGAACACCCTGGAACAGCATCCGGCGGTTCACACCCTTCATGTAGAGAATACCCTTGTACCGCAATAAGTCCGTACCGTATACCTGAACCACGCCGCCCAGAAACTCTTCCAGCTTCATCGGGTCGAACGGCTTGTCGGACTTGAAGACGAAAGCGCTGATCGCGTCATCATGCGGCTTCGCGCCGTGATGATGGCTGGGGTCCGAGCAATGCTCATCATGACAGTGGTCATGCCCATGGTCGTGGCTGGGATCCGTGCAGTGCTCATCGTGACAATGCTCATCATGATCATGGTGATGATGATCGTGCTCGTCTTCTTTCAGGAAGTCCGGATCAATGTCCAGGATAGAGTTCAGGTTGAAGCCATTGATGTCAATGATCTGCTTCAAGTCAACTTCACCGAAGTTGACCGGCGTGATCGGCGCGCGCGGGTTGATCTTGACCAGTCGGCGGCGCAGCGCCTCGAACTCGTCTTCGCTGACCAGGTCCACCTTGGAAATCAGAATGCGGTCCGCAAAACCAACCTGGTTCAGCGCTTCAGGCTGCTCATCCAGCGTTTGCTGGCCGTGCTTGGCGTCCACCACCGTCACCACCGCGTCCAGACGATAGTACGAGGCCACCATGTCATCCATGAAGAAAGTCTGGCAGACCGGACCCGGATTGGCCATGCCGGTGGTTTCAATGATCACGCGCTCGAAGTTCAGCAGGCCTTTTTCACGCTTGGCTTTCAAATCCACCAAGGTCCGCAGCAAATCACCGCGAACCGTGCAGCAGATGCAGCCGTTGTTCATTTCGATGATTTCTTCGTTGCTGTCCTGGACCAGCAAGTCATTATCAATGCCTTCCGGTCCGAACTCGTTCTCGATCACGGCCACACGGCGGCCATGGAACTCAGTCAGGATGCGATTCAGCAGCGTGGTCTTGCCCGCCCCTAAGAATCCAGTCAGCACGGTTACGGGGACTACTTTGCTCAGGCTCTCAGCAGCCATTGTTTCCACTCCTTCCTGACGCCCCGCCAGGGGCGCTACGTTCGACAGCTCGGGCACAAGCCTCGAACCAACACTTCCACATCCCGGCCATCGAATCCTTCCGGCAACCGGGCCAAATTTTCTTGCGTCCCGACGGGCGCATCAATGCAGAACATCCGATTGCAGGCATCGCATTGGAAGTGCCCATGCGCCTCGTGATGCGTATGCTGGTGGGCCGGTCCCGCTTCGCAGTCGTGGCCACAGGGCTGCCCCACGCTGAAGCGCCAAACCCGGTCCTCACCGGCAATGCGGTGCGCCAGGCCGGATTGCACCAGCCACTCCAGCACCCGATAGGCGGTCACGCGGTCAATGGACGTGGCCGGACTCAGCCGATCGAGCAATTCTTGATGAGACAGTGCGCTGCTTGAACGCATCAAGGTAGCAAGTACATTCACCCGGGCGGCGGTAACGCGTGCCCCTTGAGCGCGAATGGCCGTGCGTGCTTGATCTTCCACAATATCTCCCAATTACCTGGCAAGATGGCGCAGGATTAGAGCATGAGCGCTTCTTGGCGGTAAACCCGTACTAACCCCTGCCACGCCGCGCGGACTCAAACCAACCAGTGTGTGTAACACAAAACCACCGCCCTGGGCAGTTTAAGTGGGGTTGGTTAACATTTTTTCAAGTTTTAGCAATCTCAAGCCAGTGATCCGGGAGCGGGAGCGGTGTGAGTCAGGGCTTTTTAGTGCGGCGCTGGGCGCGGGGATGGGCCTGGTCATACGCCTGGGCCAGGTGCTGAAAGTCCAGACGCGTGTAAATCTGCGTGCTGGCAATGCTGGCATGGCCCAGCAGCTCCTGGACCGCGCGCAAGTCCTGCGCCGACTGTAACAAATGGCTGGCAAAACTATGGCGCAAGACGTGGGGATGAACGTGGGCGGGCACGCCGGCGCGCTGGCTCCATTGTGTCAGCCGCTGCTGCACGACGCGATGCGCGATGCGGCCGCCGCGCACCCCCAAAAACAGCGCATGCGGATCCGCCTCCGGCTTGGCCGCCAGAAAAGCCGCCCGCAACGGGAGCCACGCCCGCACGGCGTCCAGGGCTTTGCGTCCGACCGGCACGCTGCGGGTCTTGCCGCCCTTGCCGGTGATCAGGACTTCCTGCGCATCCAGAGCAATCCACGACAGGGAAACATGGTCCGGCTGCTGGATGAACTGCGTATCCAGCGACACCAGCTCGGCAAGCCGCAAGCCGCTGGAATAGAGCAGCTCGAACATGGCACGATCCCGCGCCGCCCCGAAACCCGGCACCGGATCACGTTCGGCCCCGGCGGCGCCTTGGTCAAGCAAGGCCTGGGCCTGTTCGACAGCGAGGGCTTTGGGCAAGCCCCGGGGGCGGCGCGGCGCCTTGATGCCATCCACCGGATTGGCGCGCAGGCCAGCCTGCGGCGCCCACCATTGGTAAAACCCGCGCCAGCTGGCCAGCGCCCGTGCCAACGAGCGCGGGGCCAGCCCTTCCGCATGCAATTGTCCGAGCGCTTCGCGCAGCGTTTGCGTGGTCACGCTTTCCAGCGGTTGATCACCCAACAGCCGCAGCAGATGGACAAGATCCCGGCCGTAAGCGGCCAGCGTGTGCGCCGCATAACGGCGCTGTTGGCCCAGGTGGGCCAGCCAGGCGCGCATGGGGGGAGGCAGATGCTGGCACGATGGCGGCAACGACGAAAGCGGGGCCGCCATGACCGGAACCTCAGACGATCGAGGTTTCAGTCTCGGCGCTGACACGAGACAGCGCCGCGCTGGCCAGTTCACCGATATGCATCAGAAAATCCGTACCCATATTGTTCGTGTAGCGGGTCGGATCCGGCGAGCCCAGCGCCAGCAGGCCAAAGGCTTGCGGCGCCATGCCGACGCGCAGGGCGATCAAGGCCACGGACTGGATCGGCGTGTCAAACCAGTCCGCCGCCTCCAGCGCTTCGCTGGGACCGCAGAAAGGGGTATTCAGGCCATCGGCAAACCGGCGTGAGCTGTCACTGACCGCTTGCGCCCAAGGCTTGTCCGCCAATTCGGGCGGGACTTTGTCCCACAGGCGCAGCGTGACTTGCGGAATAGTGAAGACTTCCTGAAGGCTGGCGCACACGACCTCGGGCAACAAGCCAAAATCCCGCACCGCCAGCAGACCGCGGCTCCATACCAGCAGACGCTCGCCAATGAAGGCGTTTTCTTCAGCGCGGCGCAGCAGCTCCGCCAGCTTGGCTTCCAGGCCCTTGTTGCGCTCGCGCAAGGCCAGCACTTGCCTCTCGGTCAATGAAATGGCGCGCCCATCATAAGGGTGCGGCACTTTCATGAAAGCAAAGACATCGGCGTGCTGCGAAAAAAAATCGCTGTTATCGCGCAAAAATCGAGCGATTTCGTGGGCTTCCATACCTTCTCGTTTCCCGTTAAAGAACTTTCACTGATCCACTGATGTGGAGGCCATCAGCCGTTCAATATTCAACACCCCGTCAAACACGGTTTCAGCGGGGCCTGTCATGGAGAGCTGCTCTCCATCCCAGGTAATGGTCAGCACGCCGCCCCGGGTATGGACCTGCACCGGCGAGTCCAGCAGCCCCCGGCGAATCCCGGCCGCCGCCGCCGCACAGGCGCCCGTGCCGCAGGCCAAGGTTTCCCCGGCGCCGCGTTCATGGACGCGCAGCTTGATCGTATGCCGATCCAGTACCTGCATGAAGCCCGCATTGACCCGACGGGGAAAGCGGTCATGTTTTTCAATACGCGGCCCCAACACCGCCACCGGGGCTTCGTCAACGTCATCAACCACGCACACCGCGTGCGGGTTGGAAATGCCGACCACCGATACCCACACGGGCTTGTCCGCAAGGCGGGGGGCGCCCAGCTCCAGCGGCCACAGCTGGTCCTGCCCGGCTTCTCGGGGCGTCAAGCCAGCGGCATCAAAAGGGATGGCGACGGGATCAAAGCTGCTGCGGCCCATTTCCACCGTGACTTCACCGTTGCTTTGCTCGGTCAGGACGATAATGCCGGTGCAGATCTCAGCCCGGACGGGGTTCTTGGCGGTCAGGCCTTTTTCGTGGACAAAGCGGACAAAGCAACGGGCGCCGTTGCCGCAATGCTCCACTTCGCCGCCGTCAGCGTTGAAAACGCGGTAGCGAAAATCCGCGTCGGCCCGTTGCGCGGGCTCTACAACGAGGAGTTGATCCGCCCCGACGCCGAATTGACGGTGCGCGATCCGGCGCACCCGTTCGGGTGTCAGGTCCAAGGTTTGCCGCACGCCGTCCAGCACGACGAAGTCATTGCCAGCCCCGTGCATTTTTGTGAAATGCCAGTCCATACGGGCATTATCTCATTACTTCCGCACTTCCTCGTATCGCCGGGGCGGGCAGCGCCCGCGCCCAGGGCGGCGCAAACGAAAAAGCGCGGTCCCCCTTGTGAGAGGCCGCGCCGCCATGATCTCCGCTGGAGAACCGGAGACGATGGAAACTTAACGCTTGATCTGCGCCAGCGGATCGTTGGGGCGGTAGGTCGGCGTCACCGGGCGGGGCGAACCGACCATCACGCACATCAGCGCCTCTTCATCGCCAACGTTGGTTTCACCGCGATACACATTGGGCGGGACCGAGATCAGGTCGCGCTCGCCAACCACGGCTTCCCAGTACTCGCCGTCCTTGGACTCGCACATGATTTTCACTTTGCCGCGCAGCACGAAGAAGACTTCTTCCGTGTCATCGTGCCAATGCAGTGGGCCGGTGTGCCCAACAGGAATCTTCATCGTTGAAAACGTGAAGTGAACGGCCGGCACCACGTTCGTGTCGGCAGCCACGCCGGTGGCGCCGGTGCCGAGGTAGCGCATCTGCGCACGGGCATAGGTCGGGTCGGCTTCCGTCTGGAACTTCAGCGCATCCCAATCATATTTGCGCGTCGAGCGCAGCACACATCGGGATTCCATCCATTCGGCAAAGGTTTTGTCGGCCGGACGCTCAAGCGTTTTCATCGCCGCTTCAAACTTTGGATTCAACTCTTCGTGCATTGCCTGCACCGTCTTTTCTTGGCTCATCATTCCCTCACTCGTCTTTAGGCCCCAAGGCCGCCATCGATGTCTTCACTATAGGGTCGAGCAGGAGTGAGCCACTTTGATGTAGATCAAAATTGTTTTATATATGATACGATGATTTATATATGAAACGCTATTGTGGGGGATTCTCCACGCCCGCAGGGACTTTGTAGCGGTTGTAGCTCCACAGATACTGCTCGGGGAAGCGCTGGATAATGGCTTCCAACTGCTGGTTGAGCCACGCGGCCTGGGCCTCCGGCGTCTCAGGCAGGTCCGTATTGAGCCGGATGCAGTGCACTTTCCAGCCTTGCGATTGCGGCAGGCGCTCACCGGCCGCCAGGATCACGGCTGTGCCGGTCTGCTTGGCCAGACGACCCGGCAAGACCATCGTGAAGGCGGGTTTGCCAAAGAAAGGCGCCCAGACGCCCTCGCCGGTGCTCGGCACCTGGTCCGGCAAAATGCCGATGGTTTCGTTGCGCCGCAAGGCACGCACCAGTTGCCGGACGCCCTGCAGATTGGCGGGCGCGGTGTCAACACGCTCCGAACGGCGTCCCCGCTCCACCACCTCGCGCATCCAGGCCTTGCGCGGCGGCCGGTACAGCACGGTCATCCGGCCGTTGCGCTCGGCCACATAGCGGGCGGCAACCTCAAAGCAGCCAATGTGCGGCGTCAGGAACAGGATGCCCTTGCCCTCGGCCATCGCCGTTTCAACCACCGCCCAGTCATCCGTGCCGCACTTGGCCAGCGCCGCCGCCGGACGGAACCAGACATGGGGCACTTCAAAAATGGACTCGCCGGCGGCCATCGCGGTCCGGCGGCCGAAGGCCAATGAGTCATGGCCCGCCAGGCGCGCATTTTCCAGCGTGCGCCGCCGGTAGCGTGAAGAACAGGTAAACAGCAGCCAACCCACGCCGCGCCCCAAGCCATGAAGCACGCTCAAGGGCAGGCAGGCCAGCATCCGATAAACGAAAAGAAGCATAAGACCTCGGTAACAAGTCCGTGAACGGCGCCAACGCGGCCGTCTTCACGAAAGAACAATCCCCATGCCGTGCATTTTCCCCTAAAATGCACGGGATCGCTGAGTTAACACGACAACTTGCGGGGCGATCACGGGTTGCGCAAGCAACCCCGTCAAATGCCGCTAAAGCGTCGCGCTCGAGTCAAAAAACTGACTGTGCACACGCCGCGGAAACCCCTGACCGGCCTGTTGCCGGTCGTTTTATAAGGACTTTCGAGTGGCCCACACCTATCTCTTTACTTCGGAATCCGTCTCCGAAGGTCATCCCGACAAAGTTTCCGATCAAATCTCCGACGCCATCCTGGACGCGCTGCTGGAGCAGGATCCGTATTCGCGCGTTGCCGCCGAGACCTTGTGCAATACCGGCCTCGTGGTACTGGCAGGCGAAATTACGTCAAAGGCGAACGTGGATTACATCCAGGTCGCCCGGGACACGATCAAACGTATTGGCTATGACAACACCGACTACGGGATCGACTACAAAGGTTGCGCCGTACTCGTTGCCTATGACAAACAATCGCCGGACATCGCCCAGGGCGTGGACCGCGCCTCGGACGATTACCTGAACCAGGGCGCCGGCGACCAGGGCCTGATGTTCGGCTATGCCTGCTCGGAAACCCCGGACCTGATGCCCGCGCCGATCTGGTATGCGCACCGGCTGATGCAGCGCCAGAGCGAACTGCGCAAAGACGGCCGCCTGCCCTGGCTGCGTCCCGATGCCAAGGCCCAGGTCACGTTCCGCTACGTTGACGGACAGCCCACCGAAGTCCATACCGTCGTGCTGTCCACCCAGCATGCGCCGGAAATCACCCAGGAGACCATCCGCGAAGCGGTGATCGAGGAAATCATCAAGAAAAGCTTCCCGGAAGGCATGCTGACCGCCAATACCCGCTATTTCGTGAACCCCACCGGGCGCTTCGTGATTGGCGGACCGCAAGGCGACAGCGGCCTGACCGGCCGCAAGATCATTGTTGACACCTACGGCGGCTCATGCCCGCACGGCGGCGGCGCTTTCTCGGGCAAGGACCCGTCCAAGGTCGACCGCTCCGCCGCCTATGCGGCCCGCTACGTGGCAAAGAACATTGTTGCCGCCGGTTTAGCCAAACGCGCGCAGATCCAGGTCAGCTACGCCATCGGCGTGGCCCAGCCGATCAACATCACGGTGGACACCTTCGGCACCGGCGTCATTGCCGATGACAAGATTGCCGAGCTGGTGCAGCAGCACTTTGATCTGCGCCCGAAAGGCATTGTGCAGATGCTGGACCTGCTCCGCCCGATCTACACCAAGACCGCCGCCTACGGTCACTTTGGGCGCTCGGAGCCCGAATTTTCGTGGGAAGCCACGGACAAGGCCGGTGTATTGCGGGACGCCGCTGGCCTATAATCGGAGCCATGACGACTGACCGCAACACCACCGCTGACAATCATTCGCTGGCCGCCACGGACTCTCCGTGCGTGGCCGTCTGCACCACGCTTTACGATGATATCTGCCGGGGTTGCGGCCGTACCGCCATGGAAGTCGCAAACTGGGTGTTCCTGACGGAGGCCGAAAAAGCCGACATCTGGAAACGCATCAAGGCGCAGGGCTACCCGCGGCGGAACAATAAATAAAGTAGCGCCCCCGTCTCGCGGCGGGACACGCTACAATTCGAGCACCTGAGGAGCGTTGCGACGTGGCCAGCCCACGCCAGGCTCAGGTAAGCAGGCTTCATACGCGGCCTGCTGGCAACGGCGCTCGCCTTTTATTCCGTCTGGCTGATGGAAAGGCGAGCCGCCCGGCCACCGCCACCAGCAGGCCAGACTCATCCGGAGTCAATATGAACGCTGTCACTGCTGCTGATTACAAGATTGCCGACCTCGCCCTCGCTGACTGGGGCCGTCGTGAAATTCGCATCGCCGAAACTGAAATGCCCGGACTGATGGCCATCCGCCATGAGTATGCCGCGTCCCAGCCCTTGAAAGGCGCACGGATTGCCGGCAGCCTGCACATGACCATCCAGACCGCCGTCCTGATTGAAACGCTGACCGCGTTGGGCGCCGACGTCCGCTGGGCCTCGTGCAACATCTATTCCACGCAAGACCATGCGGCCGCGGCCATTGCCGCCACCGGCACACCGGTATTCGCCATCAAGGGCGAAACGCTGGACGACTACTGGGCCTACACGCACCAGATCTTCGATTGGCCCGGCAATGAGCAGGCCAACCTGATCCTCGACGACGGCGGCGACGCCACGCTGCTGCTGCACCTGGGCACCAAGGCCGAAAAAGATCCGTCCGTGCTGGACAACCCAGGCTCTGAGGAAGAAACCGCGCTGTACGCTTCCATTCGCGCCAAACTCGCACAGAGCCCGGACTGGTACTCGACCCGCCTGGCGCAGATCCGCGGTGTCACCGAAGAAACCACCACCGGCGTGCACCGTCTCTATCAGATGTCGCAAAAAGGCGAGTTGGCCTTTGCCGCCATCAACGTCAACGACTCCGTGACCAAGTCGAAGTTCGACAACCTCTACGGTTGCCGCGAATCACTGGTTGACGGCATCAAGCGCGCCACGGATGTGATGGTGGCCGGCAAAGTCGCGGTGGTGTGCGGCTATGGCGACGTGGGCAAAGGCTGCGCCCAGGCGCTGCGCGCGCTCAGCGCCCAGGTCTGGATCACGGAGATTGATCCGATCTGCGCCCTGCAGGCCGCGATGGAAGGCTACAAAGTGGTCACAATGGACTACGCGGCAGACAAAGCCGACATCTTCGTCACCGCCACCGGCAACTTCCACGTCATCACCCATGAGCACCTGGTCAAGATGAAGGATCAGGCCATTGTTTGCAACATCGGCCACTTCGACAATGAAATCGACGTCGCCTCACTGCAAAAATACGAGTGGGAAGAAATCAAGCCGCAGGTCGATCACATCGTGCTGCCGTCCGGCAACCGCATCATCCTGCTGGCCCAGGGCCGACTGGTCAACCTCGGCTGCGCCACCGGCCACCCGTCCTTCGTGATGTCGTCATCGTTCGCCAACCAGACCATTGCCCAGATCGAACTCTGGAAGAACAATGACCGCTACGTCTCCGGACAAGTCTATGTGCTGCCGAAGCACCTGGACGAAAAAGTCGCCCGCCTTCACCTGACCAAGCTTGGCGTCGAATTGACCACCTTGCGCGACGACCAGGCCAAGTACATCAACGTGCCGGTCGCCGGCCCGTACAAACCCGAGCACTATCGCTATTAACCGAGAACCTGGGCCGGACCGGTCCGGCCCCTCGAACAGGAGCCCATCATGACCTTGTTACTCGTTTGGTTGCTGAATGCTGTTTCCCTGCTGGTTGTCGCCTACGTGCTGCCCGGCATTTCCTTGACCAGTTTTGGAGCGGCCCTGATCGCCGCGCTGGTCCTGGGCTTGCTGAACACCTTGGTCAAGCCCGTCTTGATTCTGCTGACCCTGCCGATCACCATCGTCACGCTGGGCCTGTTCCTGCTCATTCTGAACGCCCTGATGTTCTGGCTGGCGGGCTCCATCCTGAAAGGATTCAGCGTCAACGGCTTCTGGTGGGCCTGCGCTGGCGCCCTGCTGTACAGCCTGATTTCGGGCCTGTTGTCCCGGCTCGTCCAGATTTAATTTCTCTTCAGAAGGTCGATAGTGTCTCAGCAGCCACAACTGACTCATTTTTCTCCCCCACGTCCGTCAATCAGCATCGAGTTTTTTCCTCCCCGCGACGAGGCGGCCTCAGCGCGGATGCTGCAAGCGGCCACCGAACTCAAAAGTCTGAACCCGGAATACGTCAGCGTCACCTATGGCGCGGGCGGTTCCACCCAGCAAGGCACGCTGACCGCCGTCAAGCAGTTGATCGCCGAAGGCTATGACGTGGCGCCGCATTTGTCGTGCATCGGCTCAAGCGCCGAGGCGCTGCGCGGCGTGCTGACGAGCTTTCAGCAGCTCGGCATCAAGCGCATCGTTGCCCTGCGCGGCGACATGCCGTCCGGCATGGTTGATCTCGGCCCGTTCCGCCACGCCACCGACCTGGTCCGCTTCATCCGCGAAGAAACCGGCGCGGCGTTCAACATCCAAGTGGCGGCCTATCCGGAGGTCCATCCGCAATCCAATTCGCCGGATGCGGATCTTACCCACTTCGTGGCAAAAATGGCGGCAGGCGCCGATGGCGCCATCACGCAGTACTTCTTCAATGCCGACGCCTATTTTGACTTTGTTGACCGGAGCACGGCCAAGGGCGTGATCGCGCCGATCGTGCC
Organism: Pigmentiphaga sp.; assembly: GCA_041678365.1. Lineage (GTDB taxonomy): Bacteria > Pseudomonadota > Gammaproteobacteria > Burkholderiales > Burkholderiaceae_B > Pigmentiphaga. Next base: position 13,932 of record JBAYOI010000032.1, read on the forward strand.
GGGCATCATGCCGATCACCAACTACTACCAGCTGGCCCGTTTTTCGGAAATGTGCGGCACGGAAATCCCGCGCTGGATCCGCTTGCGCCTGTTGTCCATGGGCGATGATCGCGCCTCGATCCGCGCCTTCGGCCAGGACGTCGTGACCCAGCTTTGCCAGACGCTGCTCGACGGCGGCGCGCCCGGCCTGCACTTCTACAGCATGAATCAGTCCGAACCCACCGCATCCATCTACCACGATCTCGACTTCTGATCGTTCTGCATTCTGCCGGGCAAGCCCCGGCAGAACTCACTCCCCCCGGCGCTGCGCGCGCAGGGTTTCATTTTCCGTCACCACCCAATCCAGAGCCTGATCATGCGCCTGCGGCTGGTAGCCGAGCGCGTCGATCTCACTGCACGCAAACATCACCCCCACCTTGACGACATCCACGCCCGCACGCGCCCAGTGCGCCAGCGTCCGGTCGTAAAAACCGCCGCCATAGCCGATCCGGTCCCCGAAGCGCGTAAATCCCAGTCCCGGCGTCAAGACCACCGTCGGCTGCAGCGTCTCCGTCCCCACAGGCTCCTGGATGCCGTAACACGCTGAACGCATTGGCGTAGTCGGCGTCCAGGCATGAAACAGCAGCGGCTGGGCCGGGGCCGCCACGCACGGCAGCGCCAGGCGCCAGCCCGGCCGTTGCGCCCAGCGCGTCATCCCCGCCCGCAGGTCCGGCTCATCCGCCAACGGCCAGAAAGCGGCAATGACTGGCGCGGTAAAGCCCGCCTGCTCCGCCTGCAGCGCGATCAGCAACGCTTCAATATGTTGGCAAATCGCCTCGCTGGCGCACTGCCGATCGACGGCCGACATCGTCCGGCGCCTGGCCTTCAGCGCAGCGCGATCCAAGGTGTTGGCGAGGGTGGGTGCTCCCGATGCTATGCTTGTTCTCATGGCTACCTATACATTTTTTACCCGCTTACGTCGTATCGGGCTGGCTGGTCTGGGTGCCTTGGCCGTTTTTGCAGGCAGTTTCCCCGCCCTCGCCCATGCTCAGGCAGACGAGCTGCTGCGCGCCGCCCGAACGGCGGTGCAAGCCCGGAACTGGACCACGCTGGCGGACCTTTCCTCGCAATTGCAGCAGCATCCGCTGGCGGCCTACCCCGATTACTGGCGTTTGAGCTGGATGCTCTCACGTAAGGACGAGCTGCCGCCGGAAGCCGAGCTGCGCGCTTTCATCCAACAGCACGCGGGCAGCTATCTGGCCGAGCGCCTGAAGAACGACTGGCTGCTTGCCGCCGCGCGACAACGCGACTATAACGCAGTGCTCGGCTTGCAGGACAACCACGCGCTGACCCCGCAAGCCCGCTGCGGGATCCTGAGCGCACGCCTGTCGCGCGGGGAAACCGTGGATCCCGAGCAGGCGCTCAGCACCTTTCGCACCGGCGATACCTGCTGGCAAATGGTGGAGGACCTGGTGGCAACGGACGTCCTGACCGCCGTACATCTGGCCGCGCCCTTTCGCGATGCGCTCGAACTCAACAACCTGAAACTGGCGCAGCAGTGGGGCGGCTACCTGTTCGCGCGGCCGCAGCAGAAAATGCTCAGCGCGGCGCTGGATCAGCCGATGCGCTGGCTGGCCCAGCAAAGCCAAGTCCCGCAGGATCCGGTGGAACGCTTCATCCTGACCGTTGCGCTGAGCCGCCTGTCGCGCAGCGGGGATCCCGCCGCTGGCTACACCTACTTCGAACGCAATTGGGCCAATCGCCTGCCGCTGGCCGACACCCTGTGGATCCGTAATCAGTATGCGCTGACCGAGGCGCTGCGCCTCTCACCGCAGGCCACCACGCTCTACCAAATGGGTGAAGGGGCCGAACTGACGGATTACAACCACGCCTGGCGCGTCCGGACCACGCTGCGCCAGCAGCCCACGGACTGGGCGGCGGTGGCGCGCTATATAGACTTGATGCCTGCCTCGTTGCAGGCCGAACCCGCCTGGCAATTCTGGCGCGCGCGCGCGCTCACCGAGCAAGGCCAGCCGGACGCCGCACACCCCATTTTGAGCGCACTGGCCACGCAATTCCATTTCTATGGGCAGTTGGCGGCGGAAACACTCGGCCAGAAAATCACGGTCCCCCCGCCAACCCCGATTCCAGACCCGTCCATTGCCCGGATTTCCAGCCATCCCGGCTTGCAGCGCGCACTCGAATTGTTCAAGCTGAATTGGCGTACCGAAGCCGTACGCGAATGGAATTACGCCTTGCGCGGCATGGATGACCAACAGTTGCTGGCCGCCGCCCACCTCGCGCATCGGCATCAAGTCTTTGACCGCGCCATCAATACGGCGGAACTGACGGAGCGGCAGCACGATTTCCGCTTGCGCTTCATTGCCCCGTTCTATGACGACATGGTGCCCAAGGCCCGGGTCGCGGGCATCGAACCGAGCTGGGCCTACGGCT
>JBAYOI010000033.1:0-16348 GCA_041678365.1 Pigmentiphaga sp.
CCCGAGCTGCTCGGCACCATCGCCATGGCCTATACCGAGTCCGGCAACAGCGCCAAGGCGCTGGCGATGATTCGTCAAATCATGGCGCGCACCGCCCGCCCGGAAGTCGGCATGCGCCTGCAGTACGCGGCCATCCTGCTCAGCACCGAGCAGGACATCGAGCTGGCCGGCGTGCTGCGCCAGCTGCAAAACAGCCAGATGACCGACAGCCAGTATCAGGACTTCGAAAAGCTGCGCCGCGCCTATATCGTGCGCCAGGCCGACGCCTTGCGCACGAGCGGCGACCTGGCGATGGCCTATGACACGCTGGCGCCGGTCCTGGCCACCCATCCCGACGATCCCGATGTGGTCGGCGCGCTGGCCCGCATGTACGCGGATGCCGATGACTACCCGCAGGCGTTGACGCTCTATCGGCGCTTGCTCAACAACAACCCGACCGATCTGGATTTGTTGATCCCGGCGGCCAGCATGGCCACCTCGGCCAAGGAATACGCACTGGCCGAATCCATGCTCAAGGAAGCCTTGACGCTCGCACCGCAAGATCCGAAGGCCCTGACCACGGCGGGGCACTTGTATCGGGCCCAGGGCAAGTCCAGCAAAGCCGCGGAATACTTCTCCGCGGCGGTCCAAGCGGAACAGCGGCAGCGTCAGCAGGCCTTGGGGCTGGTTGGCGGCGGCATCCCCGGTCCCGCGGCGGGCCCGGCGCCGGTCGCGTCGAACAACCCCTTCGCCAACCGACAAGGCGGCCGCGCGGTGGCCACCCAGGCTCAAGCTGCGGCCCCCGTGCCGATTCCGTTCACGGCGCAGCCGGTCAGCCAGGTTCATGCACCGGGCACCCCGGCCCAGAACCTGATCCCGGATCCGGCAGGCGCGCGCCGCTTCGCTCCGCAAGCGGCGCCGGTCCAAACCTATGCGGCGCCCGTGGCGCCGGTTCCCGCCGCGCCGCAAAGCATCCCCGCCCCCTATCCGGGCGGCAATGCAAGAAACGCGCCCGCCAACCGCAACACCCTGGCCGCGCCCGCGGCCCGCGCCAGCCTGCCGCCCGCCAGCGTCGCGCTGTCCGGCGCGCCGCAAGCATCCGGCACCGGCTATTACCCGGACTATCTGTCAGCCGGTAATGCACCGCAGTCCGCGGCCAGCACGGCCTTGAGCGAATTGCAGGCGATCCAGCAGGAGCGTTCGCCATCCATTACCGTCGGCGCCACGGCGCGCGTTCGCAGCGGTGAATCCGGGCTCGGCGAGTTGACGGATCTACAAACCCCCATTGAGGCCAGTCTGCCCGTCGGCGATGGCCGCATTGCCGTCCGCGCCACGCCCACCATTCTTGATGCGGGCCGCGTACCCAGCAGCTATGACGTATCTAGCCGCTTTGGCGGCGGCCCGGAAGCCGCGCTGGCTCAAGAGTATGGGCTGGTGGGCGGCGCGGGCTCTCAAGACCAGAGCGGTGTTGGCCTTTCGCTGGCCTACAGTGGAAACTGGGGAGAGGTGGATATTGGCACCACCCCGCTCGGCTTTCGCAAGACCGACGTGACCGGCGGCGTCAAACTCCGCGCACCGCTCACCACCAACCTATCACTCTCCGGTGACCTTTCCCGCCGCCCGGTGACGGACAGCCTACTGTCCTTTGCCGGTGCACGGGATGCTCGGACCGGTGACCAGTGGGGCCTGGTGTCCGCCACCGGCGGCCGACTCGAACTGGGCTGGGACGACCAGACCTACGGTCTGTACGGCTACGGTTCCTACCACTCGCTTCAGGGCGACAACGTTGCCTCGAACTCCCGCATTGAAGGGGGCGCGGGCATGTATTGGCGCCTGATTGATCGGCCCGGCCAGGAACTCAAAGCCGGGTTGAACTTGACCGGCATGTCCTATGACAAGAACCTGCGCTATTTCACGTATGGCCATGGCGGCTACTTCAGTCCGCAGACCTTCGTGTCGGTGAGTGTGCCCATGTCCTGGTCACACAATACGGGCCGCCTGTCCTACCTGATCAACGGCGCCGTGGGGGTTCAGCACTTCAAGGAAGACAGCGCCCCCTATTTCCCCACCAGTGGAACACGCCAAGCGGCGGCCCAACAAGCCGTCACCACGGCCAATGCCATGGGACTGACGGGCAACACGTCCGCCCGGTATGCCGGTCAATCCAAAACCGGGCTCGGCTACAACCTGAATGCCGCAATGGAGTATCAGGTTGCGCCACAGTTGTTCCTGGGCGGACAACTGGCGCTGGACAACGCGCGCGATTACAACCAATGGCTGGGCGGCGTGTACCTGCGCTATATGTTTGATCCGCAGACCAAACCGGCGCGCTTCCCGCTGAGCCCGTTCCGGTCACCGTATCAACTGCAATAGATTTTGAAACCAAACGTAACCAAGGGCAGTACAATCACTGCCATTAATGTCTTAAGGGGAATGTGGTGAAGCTCCGATTCCAACAGCCTGCCTTGGCCGCACTCTTGCTAGCTTTGCTGGCGGCATGCGGCGGGGGTGACGATGATGAGGGCGGGACGACGCCGGTGCTGACGCCGCAGTCGCCGGTCGGGGTGTTCTATGGGCGCCCGCCAGGCAACAACACCACCCCGATGCTGGCCATGGTGCTGCCGCCCAATCCTGCGGAGAGTAACCATGTCTACTACATCGCCAAACAGGTGTCGCCCTTGTCCACGGACTATGACGGCTTGATTGGTTCGATGTCGCTGACGGGAGCGGCTTTTGTCTCCAATGATGGACGCTATTCCCTGAGTCAAGAAAACCGCATGGTCGGCGGCATTAACCTGACAGGTACCGTGACCGCCAGCACCTTGAGCCAGCCCAAAACCCTGACGGGACGTTATACCAATCCGAGTCCCCAGCAATTTGGCCAAACGGCCACCTTGCCGATCTCCATGGCTTACCAGCCCAATAGCTACGAGCGTCCGTCCAGCCTGACCCTCATTCGTGGCAGCTATCACAGCGCCGGCACGTATTTTGGCAATAGCTGGCAGCTCCAGATTGCCGCCACGACTGACGCCAGCATCAATAGTTTGAGCGGCTCCTTTAACGATGGCTGCGAAATCAGTGGCCAGTTGACGGCGCCGGACCCGGCGCGTGGCCTCTATCAAGTGACCTACTTGAGGCTGTCGGGCACCAAGTGCGACCGCGATGATGAAGCCTTCTTCGGCGCGGCCACGCTCACGTTTAATGAGTCGGGCCAGAAGTCCGGCCTGTGGCTAATGGCTCGTCACGACCATCTCAACAGCGGGATCAAGCCGGTGATTCTGGTCGGTGACGTCAGCGCGGCGGGTGAAACGCCGATACTGCTGCCGGTGGAGTCGGAAGGCTTGTGGGTGGGCATTGACCAGGCTGTCGGTTTCAAGGGTGTGGTCTTGCCCAATGGCCAGTATTTTTTCTATGGCGCCGATGGCTCCGTGCTCTACGGGACGTTTTCTTCCAATCAGAACGATACGCTGCGCTCAACGGATGGCGTTTATCGACTGGTTGGCGGCACTGCTGAAACGGGGCTGACAGTGGTGGCCACCTCCAGCACGACGGGCCAAATGACCCTTACCTTTACCTCGGCAAGCCGGGGGCAGCAAACCTTGACCTTTGCCACCGAGTTGACCGGCACAGTAGGTAGCCCGCCGCTGTATCAACCCGCAGCGGTCCCGCCCTTGGCAGCGTTGGTGGGAAGCTATCAGACCAGCGGCGGCTTTGGCGGTAGTAGCGGCACGGTACTGACGGTGGCGGGAGACCCGGCCTCCTCCAACCTGCTCTTCAGCAGCACGCTGACCCCCACGTGCGAAATGACCGGCTCCATCGGGCCTTATGGCACGTCAGACACCAACCTGTATTCCGTGGGCCTGATCTATGAAGGCGAGGGTTGCCTGGCGCTGCAACAGCAACTGAAGCAGACAGGGGTCGCGGTGGTGACGCTCAATGCCGCTGGCGGCGTGAGCGGGCTGCGCGTGCTGGCCCATGGCGTCAGCAGCGTTACCGGCGAACGCCTGCACACGGTGTACGAAGGACAGCGTTAAGCAGTCCGCACTAAGAAGAAAAGGGCGCCGAGGCGCCCTTTTCTTCGTTTAGATGGATGTGAAGGCTTTGCTTCGCGTTTTTGTTTTTCCGTAGGAGCGAGCGCCTGCTCGCGAATGTCCGCAATAAAACGATTCGCGAGCAGGCGCTCGCTCCTACAGAAGAACCTCGGGTAACCTAGGACACCGTGGATCTGGCTTGCCAGTCCACGGGTGTCGCCCCCTTGTAGGGGTGGGCCCTACACGCCAACGTACTTGGCAATCAACTCCGGCTGCGCGGCCAGTTCTTCGGAGGAGCCAGTCCATGCGGTAACGCCCTTTTCCAGAATGAAGTGGCGATCCGCCAGGCGCAGCAAGGCCTTGGTGTTTTTATCCACCACGATCATGGTCAGGCCCGCCTGCTTCAACTCGGCCAGCACTGACCAGATCTCGGCCCGCACGATGGGCGCCAAGCCTTCCGTGGCTTCATCCAGCACCAGCAGGCGCGGATTGGTCATCAGCGCGCGGCCAATGGCGAGCATCTGCTGTTCACCGCCCGAAAGCTGCGTCCCGAGGTTTTCACGCCGTTCCTTCAAACGCGGGAAGAACTGGTAGACGCGCTCCAGCGTCCAGGGATTCTCCAGCCCGCGCGTTTTTGCCGTGGCCAGCAGGTTTTCCTCGACGGTCAGCGTCGGGAAGACCTGGCGGCCTTCCGGCACCAAGGACAGGCCCAGGCGTCCGATGCGGTACGGCGCCTGCCCGTGTATTGGCTTACCCTCAAAGCGGATTTCTCCGGCAAAGGGCGTCAACAAACCGAACAGGCAGTTGATGACGGTTGTGCGGCCCATGCCGTTGCGGCCGATCAGGCCGATGACCTCACCTTGTTTGACATCCAGATTGATGTCAAAGAGCGCCTGGCTGGAGCCGTATTTTGCAGCCAAACCTTGAATAGACAACATAATGATTCCTCAAGCGTCGGCGTCATCGCCCAGATAGGCGCGTTTGACATCGGGATGGTTGCGGATTTCCTCGATCGAGCCAGTGGCCACGACCTTGCCGTAGACCAGCACGGAAATACGATCCGCCAGACTGAACACCGCATTCATGTCATGTTCGACCAGCACGATGGTGTAGCGTCCTTTCAGCGAGCGCAGCAGCTCGATGGCCGCACCGCCCTCCACGGAACTCATGCCCGCCATCGGTTCGTCCAGCAGCAGAATGCGCGGCTCGGCCGCCAGCGCCATGGCAATTTCCAGCTGTCGGCGCTGGCCATAGGCCAGACTCGACACCGTATCGTTCTGAACGTCCTCAAGCCCGCATTGCGCGATGACGGTTTTGGCCTTCTCCACCACGTCTTCATAGGCGGTCAGCGGTTTCCAGACGGCAAAGCGGATGCCCCGGTGGCGCATCGCGGCCAGGCAAACGTTTTCCAGCACCGAGAAATCATCAAACACCGAGGTGATCTGATAGGAACGCAGCAGCCCCTGGCCGACGCGCCCCTGAACCCGCAGGCCGCTGACCGCGGTGCTGCCGATCAGCACCGCGCCCTCATCCGCGGACAGCTCGCCGGACAGCAGATTGATCAGCGTGGTTTTTCCCGCGCCGTTCGGTCCGATGATGGCGTGCAGTTCACCGGGACGAATATCCAGCGAGACGTCATCAGTGGCCTTCAGGCCGCCAAAGCGCTTGACCAGTCCCTTGGTTGATAAAGCCAATGCGTTCATGATGCGTCTCCTGCCGCCGCGGGTTTGGTCTCATCCGCGCGATCCACCCCTTCGCTGGGGTTGGTGTTGATGCGCAGCAGCTTCATGAAGTCCACGCCGTTGCGCGTCAGCATGGCAATGATCACGATCAGCGGACCCATCAGCAGCATCCAATGCTGGGTAATGCCTTTGAAGACTTCTTCCATCACCAGGTAAATGATGGAACCGAAGATCGGCCCCGTCACGGTGCCCAGCCCGCCGATGACGAGCATCACGATCAGTTCGCCCGACATGTGCCAGGACATATAGCTGGGCGACGCGAACGCGGTCAGGTTGGCCAGCAGGAAGCCCGCCACGCCGGTGATCATGCCGGACAGAATGTAGGCCGCCAGCTGCACTTTGAACACCGAGTAACCCAAGGCGTTGACCCGGCGCGGATTCAGGTGGGTGGCCCGCAGCACAAGGCCGAACGGTGACTTGCGGAAGCGGAACAGGAAGATGGTCAACAGCAGCAGCACCGCCCACGTTGCCCAATAGACTTCGCGGCTGCCCGAGAGCTCGAAGAAGCCGAAGTCCGACGGCATGAAGATGTTCAGGCCGTCATCGCCGCCGAACATCGTCATGCTGACCATCAGGAAGTAGAACATCTGCGCAAAGGCCAGCGTGATCATGATGAAACCGATGCCCGAAGTACGCAGGCACACCGTGCCGACGAACAAGGCCACCAGTGCGCACACGGCCAAGGCGGCCAGCAATTGCAGCCAGCCATTGCTGATGTCAAAGAAGCCCAGAATGCCAACGGCATAACAGCCCAGGCCGATGAACAATGCATGGCCGAAACTGACCAGCCCGGCAAAGCCCAGAATGATGTTCAGCGCGCAGGCCGCCAGCGCATAAATCAGCACCCGCGCAAAAAAGGTGATGTAGAAAGGCTCGCCCAGCGCATCCGCAATGAACGGAATGCAGGCGAGCACGAGAAACAGCAGCGGGATGAGCCACACCCCGTTCTTGAGACGATCCATCATGGTCTAACCTTTGATCTTCGGGGATTAACGCTTGCGCGGCGCCAGGATGCCATCCGGCTTGAAGGCCAGTACCAGGGCCATCAAGATGTAAATCAGCATTGAGGCAAGCGCCGGTCCAACGGCGTTCGCCGACGTCGGCACCATGAACGGCGCGAGCAACTGCGGCATGTAGGCGCGTCCGAGCGTATCAATGATGGCAATGATCATGGCCGCAACCAGCGCACCGCGGATTGAGCCAATACCGCCCACCACAATGACCACCAGCGCCAGAATCAGCACCGGCTCGCCCATGCCTGACTGCACCGACAGGATCGGACCGGCCAGCGCGCCAGCCAGACCGGCCAGCGCGGCGCCCAGCATGAACAGCAATTTTTTCAGCAGATCGATGTTCACGCCCAGCACGCTGACCATGTTCGAGTTGCTGGCGCCCGCGCGGATCAGCATGCCGAAACGGGTTTTCTGAATCAGATACCAGGCGCCCACGGCGACCAGAATGCCGACGACGATGATCAGGATTCGATAGACCGGATACGGTGAACCAAAAACAGTGACGGCGCCGCTGAGATAATCGGGAATGCCCGCGTAATAGGGACGGCTGCCGAAAATCACAATGGCCAGCTCATTGAAAAACATCATCAGGCCAAAGGTGGCAAGCACTTGATAGAGATGGTCATAGCGGTACAGCGGGCGGGCGATGCCGTGTTCGAGCAACAGGCCCACCGCCGCGCTGGCCAGCATGCCCGCCATCACCGCAAACACGAAAGAGCCGCTGGCATTGAACGCCGCCGCGCCAATGAAGGCGCCGACCATATAAAGCGATCCATGCGCCAGGTTGATGAAGTTCATGATGCCGAAGATGAGCGTCAGCCCCGACGACAACAAGAAAAGCAACACCCCGAGCTGAACCCCGTTCAACAACTGCGAGAGGAAAAGCGAACTGTCCATTCTGTGCTTCCAGAAACAACGGCCAAGCCATGAGCAATCCCCATGACCTGGCCCAGAAGAAAAAATAATTACAGCGAGCAGTCACCCACGTAAGCGTCGCGGTGGCCTTTGAACACCGTTTCCAGGTGCTTGATGCCCACATCGCCGCCTTCCGACACGACTTCCAGCGCGTGATAGTCAACAATCGGCATATTGTTCTTGTCGAACTTGAAGTCGCCGCGCACCGACTCGAACTCCGAGCCCGCGTCCTTGATGGCTTGCACGAAAGCCTTGCGATCCGAGACGTTGCCGTTCAGCTTTTTGACTGCGGCATCCAGCAGGTTGGCGGCATCGAAGGCGTTGGCCGCATACTCGGTCGGCTCACGCTTGAAGCGCTTCTGGTAGGCCTCGACAAAGGCCTTGTTCTTGGCGTTATCCAGCACCTTGCCCCAGTGCATGCCGTAGATGGAACCGATCGCGTCGTTCTTCATCGCGCCCAGCGTATTGGCGTCAATCATGCTGTCAGAAAGGAAGGGGATCTTGCCCATCAGGCCGACCTGCTTCATCTGACGGACGAAGTTCACGCCCGCGCCGCCCGGATAGAACGCGAAGATCACATCGGGATTGCTTTTCTGGATATTGGAAATTTCAGCGGAGTAATCCAGCTGGCCAAGCTGGGTATACGCTTCAGAAACGATCTCGCCCTTGAAGAAGCGCTTGAAGCCGGCGAGCTTGTCACGCCCCGCCTGGTAGTTTGAGGTGATCAGCGCGGCGCGCTTATAGCCCTTGTTCTGCGCATACTGCCCCATGGCTTCAGAAGCGGCATCATTCTGCCAGGCCATGACGAACAGGTTGGGCATGCACATCTTGCCAGCCAGCGGCGCCGGACCGGCGTTGGTGGACAGCGCCGGGATGCCCGTGTCCTTGATCCGGCGGGATTGCGCCATCAACACGTTGGAAAAGCCCAGGCCGACCACGGCATCAACCTTTTCACGCTCCAGGAACTTCTGCAGAATCTGAACGCCGACGTCAGGCTTGAGCTGATCGTCTTCAACGATGACCTGGGCCGGTTGGCCGCCCAGTTTGCCACCTAGCAGTTCCAGTCCCAGCATGAAGCCATCGAGCTGATCCTGGCCCAGCGAGGCCTGCGGACCCGACATCACGCCCGAGAATCCAATTTTGATGTCGGCTTGCGCTGCCGCGCTGAACATCAATCCCAACGACGCTGCCAATGCGCCAAGCTGAAGGCGAATCTTCATGGTGTCTCCTTGTCCGGCCCCTGTGCCGGCTGACTTTTATAAAACGAATCCGGCGTCCCGGCGGATGGCCGGGACCCAGTCTGAACCGTGATCAACGGCCCAATGCTTTTGCCGTCTTGCCCCCAATACCGAACTGGGTTTTGGGAATTTCCTGCAAAACCACCCGCACGGACTCGACCGGCGCGCCGACGGCGCGATTTGCCGCGTCCGTGAGTTCGGCAATCAGACTTGCCTTTTGCTCGTCGCTGCGGCCTTCCATCATTTGCACAGTAATAATCGGCATGATGCTTTCCTTCTTTGTTTTACAGTTTGCACTCGTCCACGTAGGAATCCTGGTGATTCTTGAATACGGTTTCAAGCACCTTGATGCCGTAGCTCGACCCGTCCGGGACGATCTCGTAGGCTTGATAATCAACGATCGGCATATTGTTCCGGTTGAACTGGAAGTTGCCGCGCACCGACTTGAACTCGGAACCGGCTTCCTTGATGGCCTTCGTGAAGGCGGCGCGATCCGACACCTTGCCGTCGAGTTTTTTCACCGCGGCATCCAGCAGATAAGCGGCATCAAAGCCAACCGCCGCATATTCGGTCGGTTCACGCTTGAAGCGCTTCTCATAGGCTTCAACGAATCGTTTGTTCTGCGGATTGTCCAGCACCTTGCCCCAGTGCATGCCATAAATGGCGCCAATGGCGTCCGTCTTCATGGCCGCCAGCGTATTGGCGTCAATCATGTTGTCCGCGAGGAAGGGGATTTTGTCCATCACGCCCGCCTGCTTCATCTGGCGGACGAAGTTCACCCCCGCGCCGCCCGGATAGAACGCGAAGACCACGTCGGGATTGGTTTTCTGAATGTTGGCGATTTCAGCGGAATAATCCAGCTGGCCGAGTTGGGTGTAAGCCTCGGAGACGACCTCACCTTTGAAGAAACGCTTGAAGCCGGCGAGCTTGTCGCGCCCCGCCTGGTAGTTTGAGGTGATCAGCGCGGCGCGCTTATACCCTTTGTTTTGCGCATATTGCCCCATGGACTCGGCTGACATGTCATTTTGCCAGGCCAGGCCGAACAGGTTGGCGGTGCACATTTTACCGGCCAGCGGCGCCGGCCCCGCATTGGTGGCAATGGCCGGAATGCCCGAATCCTTGATGCGGCGCGCCTGCGCCATCAGCACATTGGAGAAACCCAGACCCACGACCACGTCAACGCGCTCGCGCTCCAGGAACTTCTGCAGGATCTGGACGCCAACGTCAGGCTTGATCTGATCGTCCTCAACCACCATGTCCACCTTCTGCCCGCCAAGCGTGCCACCCAGCATCTCCAGCCCCAGGATGAAGCCGTCATGCTGGTCTTGTCCCAGCGCGGCCTGCGGCCCTGACAACACGCCCGTAAATCCTACTTTGATATCCGCGTGGGCGGGCGCGCCCGACAACAAACCCAAGGACGCTGCAAACGCGCCAAGCTGAAGGCGAATCTTCATCATGTCTCCTAAAGAAGCTGTAACCGGTGGTCCGGCCTTTCTTGAAAAACAGAACCCCGAACTCAACAGAGACCGGGGAGGTTTCAGCGGGTGAAGACCGCAACGCGTTCTTCACCACAGTGTAAAACCTAGGATATTACAGCTTCACGCACACGTTACGAAGCTCGGTGTAGAACTCCATGGCGTGCACCCCGCCTTCGCGCCCGATGCCCGACTGCTTCGCACCGCCGAACGAGGTACGAAGATCGCGCAGGAACCACGAGTTGATCCAGCAAATGCCCACGTTCAGGGCCTGGCCCAGCCGGTGCGCCTTCGAGACGTCCTGGGTCCAGACCGTGGCCGCCAGGCCGTACTTGGTGTCATTGGCCAGCTTGATCACTTCCTCTTCGGTGTCAAACGGACGGATGTGGCAGCACGGCCCGAAGATTTCTTCGCGAATCACCGAGGCGGTCTCGGGCAGATCGGTCCAGATGGTCGGCTGCACCCACGCGCCTTCGCGCAATTCAGCAGGCAGGTCCGGCACGCCGCCGCCGGTCACGATGGTGGCGCCTTCCGCGCGGGCTTTCTCATAGTAGCTCAGCACTTTCTTGCGATGCACGTGCGAAACCAGCGGACCGAAGTTGACGCTGCGGTCGGCGGTATCACCCAGCTTGAAGCCCTCGGCCTTTTCTTTCAGCGCCTGGACGAATTTCTCAAAGATCGGACGCTGCACATAAACGCGCTCGGTGCCCAGGCAAACCTGGCCGCTGTTCTCAAACGCCGACCGGGTGATGCCGGCCACGGCCTTATCAAAGTCGGCGTCTGCAAAGACGATGCCGGGGTTCTTGCCGCCCAGTTCGAACGAGACCGGACGCACGCCTTTGGCGGCGGCGCGCATGATGGCTTCGCCGGTGCCGGTTTCGCCGGTAAAGGCGAAGGCGTCGACGTCAGGATGCGTGGTCAGGAACTCGCCGGTGGAATCCGGGCCAAAGCCGTGGACCACGTTGTAGACCCCTTCCGGCACGCCGACTTCGTTCATCACTTCACACAGCAAGGTGGCGGTGGCAGGCGTTTCCTCGGACGGCTTGACCACGACGGTGTTGCCGGTGGCCAGCGCGGGACCGACCTTCCAGGTCATCAGCAACAGCGGCAGGTTCCAGGGGCAGATCACGCCAATCACGCCACGCGGCACGCGCACGCCATAGTTGACGGCCAGGCCACCGTCCGGCGTATCCATGGCAAAGCTCTCCGTGGGCACATTGCGGATCAGATCGGCAAACATCTTGAAGTTGGCGGCGCCGCGCGGAATATCCACGTGGCTGGCCAGGCTGTACGGCTTGCCGGTGTCCGCCATTTCCGCGGCCAGGAAGTCATCGAAACGCTTGTTGATGCCGTCCGCGATGGCATGCAGCATCTTGACGCGCTCTTCCACCTTCATCAGCCCCCACGGGCCGCTCAAGGCGTTGCGCGCGGCCTTGACGGCCGCGTCAACTTGCGCCTGACTGGCTTCGTGCACGTTGCCGATCAAGGCATTGTTGATCGGGTTGCGCTTTTCGAAGGTGCTGCTGCTGGTGACCCACTCACCATTGATAAAGTTTTTGAAGTCCATGCTTAGCTCTCAAAATCAAGAAAGGAATCGTTGAATTCAGGGTCGGCGTGGCAGAGATACTCCCACATCCGTTCAAAAATGCGCCCGCTGTTGGTGGCCCGGCTCCGCGCGGCTTCTTCACCGATGACGGGTGTTTGCGACAAACCGGCGCGCAGCATGTCAAGCTCGATCCGCGCCGCGTCTTCCAGATACCAGGTCAGCACCAGCGCCTGCTGCAAGCTTTCCGCCGCCACCACGGCGCCATTGCCCCGCATCGCAATCGCGGCGCGCGGACCCAGCGCCTCGGCCACGCCGACGGCTTGTTCCTGGCTGCGGATCAGTTGGACGTCATCCCACAAGGCCACGCCCTGATGGAAGTAGCAGCCCATGCCATGCCGGGCCTGGGGCACACGCGACGCGCTGGACAGCGTCATCACGTCACGCGGCATGCTGCGAATGACGCCGCGCACATCCGGACGGCGCTGGTAGATTTCCTGGTGGATACGGACTTCGCCCAACACCCCTTCGGGCAAGGGACCGCGCACCGGCACCACGGTGCCGACGTCCTGCTCGGTCAGCAGGCCCATGGGCCGGGGAGCGCAAACCAGAAAGTAATCCGCATCCAGCCTGAGACTACAATGGCCATAGGCGTGAGCCAGGTTCGCCCGGCCCAAGGCCCGCGCGGCCAATCTCACAATGGCCTGCTGCTTTGCCGAAGCGAAAGGAACACTTGAAGACAAAGGAAACTCCAAAGAGGAAGATGAAGAACGCGGGCCATGCGCTATAGGATAGACGTCAGGCCTAGCTGTCACGATAAATCCATAAATTTTCGAAGTCAAACTGTTTTATCGAGATTTTATGGAAAACCCCAGCCTTCGAATCAAGACTCGATGATTTAGAATGAGCATTCACCGTATGAATGCGACCATGATCAACACACACTCTCTGGGGCAGGCCCCGTCACCGACTCCCAAGACGCTCGTGGAGTCGGCCTATGCGGCGCTGCGGCGCGACATCATCGAAGGCAAGCTGATACCCGGCCTGAAGCTGCGCGTCGAGCACCTCAAAGATGATTACGGCGTGGGCGCCGGGACCTTGCGTGAAGCGCTGGCCCTGCTGGTCTCGGATGCACTGGTCCTGACACAGGGCCAGCGGGGATTTCGGGTTGCGCCCATTTCCGCCGAGGATTTTGAGGACATCACCCGCAACCGCATGCTGCTTGAGTGCGAAGCGTTGCGGCAATCCATCGCACTCGGCGATGACGCCTGGGAAGCACTGGTGCTGGCGGAGTTTCACCGCCTCAGCAAGGCGGAAGCCCGGCTGCACAACGCCACCCCGGACAGTTTTGATGAATGGGAACTGCGCAACCGCGCTTTTCACAATGCCTTGATCAGCGCCTGTTCGTCACGCTGGATGCACCATTTTCTCGGGATTCTCTATCAGCAGGCGGAGCGTTACCGGCGTCTGGTGGTGGCGCGCCAGCCCATTCCCCGGGACGTCCATGACGAGCATGAGCAACTGGCGCAGGCGGCGGTAGCCCGACAGAGCGATCGGGCCGCGGAGATTCTTGAAAGCCATATCTGGACCACGTTCGAGGCGGTCAGGCACTTGCCCACCACCTTGTTCGATCCCCCCCAATAGGAAGCGGCCGCGGAATGTTCGCGAGCAGAGCTCGCTCCTACGCATCTGGCATTTGCTGTAGGAGCGCCTTCTAGGCGCGAATGGGGGTGTCCGTGGAGCGCTGTTCGCGGGCAGCGCCGCCCCTACGCGCGCTTACGTGGGGGAAGGATAGCTCAGATGTCCAGCACCAGGCGATTGCCTTTACAGCCGGACACGCACACCATCATGGTTTTGTTTGCGGCGCGCTCTGAATTGCTGAGCACGGAGTCACGGTGGTCAGGCTCGCCTTCCAGCACGCTCAACTCACATGCGCCACACACCCCTTCGCGGCAGCTGTAGTCCGCGGGCAGGCCCGCATCCAGCAGCGCATCCAGCAGCGCCATGCCGGCCGGCACGGTCAGGACCTTGTTGCTCTTGCGGCACTCCACCGTGTAGCCGCTTTCCTGCGAGGCGGTGACATCACCGGCCGCCGAGAAGCGCTCGATGTGCACGTTCGGGTAGGAGAGTTCACCCAGGACCTGCTCGAAGGCGTCGAGCATCGGGGTCGGGCCACAGCAGTAATAATGCGTGTCCGCGCCGTATTCGGCCAGCAGGGCCTTCAGATCGGGCGGGCCGCCTTTTTCACTGTCAAAGTGGGTCAGCAGGCTGCCCGCTTCCGCTTCCTTCAGCGTGCCCAGGAAAGCGGCTTCCTGCGCGGAACGGGCGCAATAGATCAGCTTGACCGGCTTGCCCAGGCTGCGCATCCGGTTGAACATGCAGAAAATGGGCGTGATGCCGATCCCGCCCGCCACCAGCACGGTTTGCTTGGCGGTTTCATCCAGTTCAAAGTTGTTGCGCGGCGCGGAAATCTTCAGCGTCTGCCCCACTCGCAGTTTTTCATGTACGAAGCGCGAACCGCCGCGGCTGTTCTTGTCATTCAGGACGCCCACCACATAGCGGTGTTGCTCGTCCGGCGAATTGGACAGCGAATAACTCCGCACCAAACCGTTGTCCAGATGAAGATCAATGTGGGAACCCGCTTCAAAAGCAGGCAACTGCGAACCATCAAGTGCACGCAGTTCAACACTGACGATACCCTGGGCTTCATAACGGATGGCGTACACCAACACCGTGAGGAGTGAGCTGCTGTTCATAATCGGAATCAAAGAAAACGTTACGTGCTTAAAAGCAAACATCAAAGTGTAGCGAGAAACCCAGCCGCTTGGCGATTTTTTTCAACAACGACGCGGGTTTTCCCGTACTTCGCTACCCGACGCCGAAGCGTCGGGCAGCGATGATGGACTTACAACTTGCCTGCGGCTTTCAAGGTCTCGAACTGCTCGGAAGCCAGATTGCGCAGATGGCGGCGCAAGCGGACCAGGCCAATATCATGCTGATAGAGGCTCTCGCGCTCATTGGCGTCCGGCTCCATGTCTTCCATCATGACTCGGTCCTGCTCCAGCACGTCCCAGTGGCGCTGCTCCAGGCGGTTGCGGTACAGAAACTGCCAGGCATGGCGCTGCCAGCCGCTGACCTGGCGGCAACGCCAGAAAAACACGCCAGTCCGGTTCTCTTCGATCGGCACGACGGCGCCAATGATGAAGAAGCTGCCTCCCGGACCGCCCGAGGCCGGATACGGAATCGACAGGCGCAGCCACTGGATGCCGGTGTTGGTCCACTCGGTCCAGTCGAAGTTCACGCCGCGCTGGCCCTTTTTCTCAAACACGAAGCCATTGGGCACTTCGCGGATGCCGAACTCGGCCTCGATCGCGCCTTCGAACATCGAGTGCGACTGCTTGTGCAGATAGGTACCGTGCATCGGGTCCATCACGTTGTCAATCGCGTAGCGGTAGTCGCAGTTCCATTCCGTATAGCACAGGAAGTTGGCCCAGTCCGGTGAGCTCAGCTCTTCCGGCATCTCGAAATCAGGCGCCTCATCAACGTTTTCGCTGGCGTTGTAGAGAAATACCGCGCCATGCGCTTCACGTACCGGGAAGGAGCGGGTGCTGCGCTTGCCTTCCAGGCTGCAGCCGGGGCTGCCCGGCACCGAGGTCACGACGCCATCGAAACGCACTTGCACGCCGTGGTAGCCACAGGCGATCCGGTCACCCATCAGGATGCCGCGCGACAGCGGCGCGCCACGGTGCGGGCAGTGATCTTCCAGCGCATACAGCTTGCCCGCGTCATCGCGCCACAGTACCAGCTTGAGGCCCAGGCGCCGCAGCGATACCGGTTCGTTCTTGATGAAGCTCGACGGGCAAATGGCATACCAGCTGTCTTTCAGGCCAACGGTCAACAGTTGGTCGACGGATTCAATTTTCGTGCTCATGACAGCTCCAATCAATGATCAGCCAAACGGGCCAGTTCCGACTCCAGGAACTCGGCCGTCCAGGGCTTGCCAAACGGCGCGCTCGGGCCATGTTCGTTCAAATGCGCGGCAATGCCTTCCAGGTCATGGATGCCCTGGGAAAACGCGCGCTCCAATGAGTCGCCAAACAGATTTTCGAAATCCGTCGGCTCGCGGCGACGGGTCTGAATAGGAACCAAATAACGGTCTTGCATGAGAGGTCCTCCGGGTTGCCAAGACACAGGCCCGGCAAAAATAAAGGGAGTCGGGCGCATGGCCGGGCGAACCGTCGCCCGGCGCCCAACCATCAAGGCTTGTCAGTCAGAAACTTGCCATCCGGCGCCAAGGCGTTTTTCTGACGGCGGGTGTTGCCGTCCAATCCGCCATCGATCGCCCATTCGGCGAACACCGTGGGGCCCGGCTCGAAGTCGCGCGGCTCCCAGCCTTCTTCCAGCTGGTCTTC
>JBAYOI010000034.1:0-16278 GCA_041678365.1 Pigmentiphaga sp.
ACGCCCTGCCTGTTTTTCCAGATGCCCGCCTCGCCCGGCCTGGAAGACCGGGACACCGTGCTGTTTTACGGCCACCTGGACAAACAGCCTGAAATGAGCGGCTGGCGGGCCGACCTCGGCCCCTGGGAACCCAAGATCGAGCAGGACAAACTCTATGGCCGCGGCGCGGCCGACGATGGCTATGCCTGCTATGCCGCCGTGACGCTGCTGGCCGCGCTGCAACAGCAGGGCTGCGCGCACCCGCGCTGCGTGGGACTGATTGAAACCAGCGAAGAAAGTGGCAGCCCCGACCTGCCGGACTATCTGGATATTCTGGCCAGCCGTCTGGGCAAGGTCGGCTTGGTGATCGGTCTGGACTCCGGCTGCGGCAACTATGAACAGCTCTGGGTCACCACCTCCTTGCGCGGGCTCTGCGGCGGCACCCTGACTGTCGACGTGCTGGAGGAAGGCGTGCATTCCGGCATGGCCAGCGGGCTGGTGCCCTCCTCATTCCGCATTGCGCGCCAATTGCTGGATCGCCTTGACGACTCACGTACCGGGGAGGTCAAGCTGCCCGGATTGCATGCCGCCATCCCCGCCGAACGCCTGGAACAGGCCGAGGCGGCGGGCCGCATACTCGGCGATCAGGTCTGGAAACAGTTTCCGTGGGTCGGCTGTTCGCATGGCGAAGGCGCGCATCTGCGCTGCCAGCCCACCACCACCGATCCGGCGGAAGGGATCTTGAACCGGACCTGGCGCCCCGCGCTTTCCATCA
This sequence comes from Pigmentiphaga sp., assembly GCA_041678365.1. Taxonomy (GTDB): domain Bacteria; phylum Pseudomonadota; class Gammaproteobacteria; order Burkholderiales; family Burkholderiaceae_B; genus Pigmentiphaga. The sequence continues at coordinate 755 of JBAYOI010000034.1, forward strand.
CCGGCGCCGCGGGCCTGCCCGCGATCGAAGAAGCGGGCAATGTGCTGCGCCCGAAAACCGCCTTCAAGCTCAGCATGCGCTTGCCGCCCGGCATTGATGCGCAACAGGCCAGCCAGCAGATCCAGGCCGTGCTGGAAGCCGATCCGCCCTACCAGTCGCGCGTGCGCTTCGAGGCGGAAGCCGCGGCCGATGGCTGGAATGCGCCGCCCACGGCGCCGTGGCTGCTGGAGGCGCTGGACCAGGCGTCCCGCGCGGTGTTCAAGCAACCGGCGGCGTGGATAGGCGAAGGCGGCACGATTCCGTTCATGGCCATGCTGGGCGAGCGCTTTCCGGAGGCGCAATTCCTGATTACCGGCGTGCTGGGGCCGCAATCCAACGCACACGGCCCCAACGAGTTCCTGCACCTGCCCTACGTCAAGCAACTGACGGCGGCGGTGGCGCTGGTGCTGGCTAAGATTGCACAGCCCGCGCCCGGCGCGAAGACTTGAACAGCCACGCCGCGCAGCACAGCGCCGGGATCATCATCATCAAGTAGGCCAGGCTGTAATGCGGCTCGCCCGGCGGGCCGCCCAGCGCCGCAATACCGCCGAACAAGGGCTGGCCGATCAGCACGCCCAGATAGGTATAGACCAAAGTCCCCCCGGTGGCCCGGCCCGCCTGCCCCGGCGGGGCGCGGCGCGCCACTTCGGCCAGGAACACGCCATTCCAGCCGATGGCCGTCACGCCGTACAACGCCGCCACGCCCGCCACCCACGTCACGGAGCTGTCCGGCGTCAGGGCCGCCGTCAACAAACAGGACACGGCCATCAATAAGGCCAGCCAGGCCAGCAACCGGCGCGGCGACATCCAGCGATCCGCCACAAAGCCCCAGCCGATCCGCCCCACCACGCCCGCCACCTGCGTCACCGACATCATCATGCCCGCCATGACCAGCGTCCAGCCCAGCGAAAGATTCAGGTAGGTCACAAGAAAAGCCGTGGCCGCCAACTGCACGAAGGAAAAGAACAGCGAGCAGACAGCCACGATGCGCAGCGCGGGCGTTTTCCAGACCAGCGCCACCGGGCGCAGCAGATCCAGCAAGGCCACGGGCGTATTCGCCTGCTTATCGGTATCCAGACTGGCCCGGTAGTATTCCGTGGCGAAGGCGCACAGCAGCGCGGCCACGGCAAACAGCCCCAGCGTGACGCGCCAGCCCACCCAGGACTCCAGCACGGCCCCGCCCACCGCCGCAATCACGCCGCCAAGCGGCACGCCGGTCTGCTTGATCGAGAAGACCAATGAAAGTTTGTCCTTCGGCGTGCTGCGCATCAGCAGGAAGGAGCTGGCCGGGGTGATCGGCCCATAGCCGACGCCGATCAGCAAGGCGCCCAACACCCCCAGCCACGGCTCGGCGCTGGCCAGCAGCAACAGACCGGCCGCACACAGCAGCAAGGACACCTGGCTGCACCGCATGGCCCCGAAGCGCCCCACAATACTGCCGCCAATCACACTGGTGAGCATGGCAGCCAGATACACCAAGGCCATATACAGGCCGACCGCCGTGGAATCAATGCCATAGTCCGGCGTGGCGACCGGACCCAACACGGCGGGCAGAATCATTGCGCCGGAAGCCAGCGCCTGGACTGCCATCGTCACCGTCAGCACGCCCACGGCCGAAGGCGTGGGCGCGGGAGGAGTCGGCGTTGCGGACATACCTATGCTTTCTTTTCCTTTTTCAGCAATGCCTTACCCGCGTCAGCCGACATCCGGGAAAAGGCCCAGCCCGAAATGAGCGATGACAGCGCGATCAGCAGATAGCCTGGCACCACGTCTATGGCTTCCAGTTTATCCACGCCGCGCAGCGTCATGCTCATTTTCAGCGAAAAGGCTGCCACGGCCACGCCCATACTGATGGCCAGCTGCTGCGCCGCGCTTGCCATGCCCGAGGCGCTGCCCATTTGTTCCGGCTTGATGTCGGCATAGGTCAGCGAGTTCACCGCCGTCAGCTGCAGGGAGCGAAAGAAGCCGGACACCAGCAACACGACCACGATCACCGCATGCGGCGTCTGCGCCGTGAACAGGCAATTGGCCACAATTGAGAAGCCCAGCAGCCACGCGTTCCAGACCAACGCGCGGCGAAAGCCGAAACGGTTATAGATGTGGGGAGCGGTGAACTTCATGACCAAGGCGCCGACGGCGCCGGAGAAGGTCAGCATGCCCGCCGCCACCGCGCTCAGTCCAAACGCCACCTGCAATTGCATGGCCAGCAGGAAAGGCACGGCGCCAATCGCCAAGCGGCATAAGTTCCCGCCGATGATGGACGTCCGGAAGGTCTGGATCTTGAACAGAGAGAAATCAAGGATGGGCTTGTCCCGGCGCTGAGCATGCAGGTAGTACAGCAGGGCCGACCCCAGGCCCAACACCAACAGCCCCCCGATCCACGGCCATTCGACGTCAGCATGGCTGATCAGGTCAAAGCCGAAGACCAGCGTGGCCATGCAGATGCCGGTCAGCACGAAACCGACGAAGTCCAGCGGCGCGGGCTCGCCGCCGCCATCTTTTTCAATGAAGCGGAAAACCAGATAGACTCCCAGGACGCCGATCGGCACGTTCATGAAGAAGATCCAGCGCCAGGTCGTATAGGTCACCAGCAAGCCGCCCAGCGCCGGTCCCAGAATCGGACCGAACAGGGCGGGCAGGCTCAGAAAGGAAATCGCCCGGACCAATTCCGACTTCGGCACGGTCCGCAGCAGCACGATCCGCCCGACCGGCACCATCATTGCGCCCGCAAATCCCTGAACGAAACGGCCCGCGATGATTTGTTCGAGCGACTGCGCCAGCCCGCACCAGACCGAGCTGAGCGTGAACAGCATGATGGCCAGCACGAAAACACGGCGCGCGCCGAAACGGTCAGCCGCCCAGCCGCAAATCGGCACGAACACCGCGGCGCTCAACAAGTAGGCGGTCATGGCGATGTTCATCCGGACCGGACTTTCCCCAAGATCGTCCGCCATGGCGGGCAAGGCGGTGGTGATGACGGTCGCATCCAGCATTTGCATCAGCAAGGCGCAACCGACGATCAGCGGCACCGTCATTGGCCTGACCCGCCGTTGGATCCAGGCCGAGATCACTTTAGCAGGACTCATTGACCGCCTCCCCCAGCTTTTGCAAGGCGGCGCTGGCGGCCCGCAGCGCCGCGCGATCCTCCGCCGTCAAGGTGGCCACCCGGCCCGCCAGCCAGTCGGTACGGCGGCGGCGGACTTCAGCCAGCAGGCGTTCGCCCTCCTCGGTGATGCGCAGCCCCACGCGCCGCTTGTCCTGATGGGTATTCTGGCAGCGCAGGATCCAGCCCGCCGTTTCAAGCTGCTTGATGTGCGCGCTCATGCTCGCGGCGCGCATGTTTTCACGGGCGGCCAGCTCATTGACGCCAATGCCGGGCTCACGCCGGATGGTCGTCAACAGGATGGCGGCAAAAGCATTGGGACCGAGGCCGTCGCTTTCGCGCCGCATCTGGCGATGCAGGCGGAAAATGACGGTCCTCAGCGCCACCGCAATATCAAAATCGGTTTGGCTGGGCATGGGGAACAAGGGAAAGATGTAGTTAGTTAGTTTAACTAACTACATCGGAAAAGAAAATATTTTTCTGCCGCGGCAAAGCGCAAGGTGAAGACCGGACCGGGCCGGTCTTCGTCTGAACCGCGCCCGCTCAACCGTAATCGACTGCCGAGCCGCCAACGAACTGGCAGGCTTGCGCCGCGATTTCAAAGGAGCGCAGACGTTCGGGCAGGTCGAAGATCTGCGCCGTCAACATCAGCTCGTCCGGCTGGTAGCGCTCGATGAAGCGCTTGATGCCCGCCGCCACCTGGTCCGGATCTCCGATCACCGAGCAGGCCAAGGTCCGCTCCACATGGCCTTTCTCGGCGGGCGACCAGCGCGCCTCCATATCGTTCACCGGCGGGGGGAGCTGCCCCGGCGTTCCCCGGATCAAGGCCAGAAACTGTTGCTGCAGGGAGGAAAACAGCTGCTGGGCCCGCTGCTCGGATTCCGCGGCAAACACATTCATGCCCAGCATCACCGTGGGTTTGTCGCACTGCGCGGAAGGCCGGAAGTTCTGCCGGTAGAGTTGCAGCGCCTCGTTGATCATTGACGGCGCAAAGTGCGAAGCAAATGAATACGGCAGCCCGTGATAGGCGGCAAACTGCGCGCCGAACAGGCTGGAGCCAAGAATCCAGATCGGAATGTCCAGCCCTTCGCCCGGCACCGCCCTCACGGCCTGCGGCCCCTGCCCACCCCGGAAGTAGGCCTGCAAAGCAGCCACGTCTTCCGGAAAGCTGTCCGCGGTGTTCAGACCCTGCCGACGCAAGGCCCGCGCGGTGGCCTGGTCGGAACCGGGCGCGCGCCCCAGCCCGAGATCGATCCGGCCCGGGTACAACGTTTCCAGCGTGCCGAACTGCTCGGCGATCACCAGCGGCGAATGGTTGGGCAGCATGATGCCGCCCGCCCCGACCCGGATCCGGTGCGTGGCCGCCGCCACGTGCGAAATCACCAAGGAAGTAGCCGCGCTGGCAATGCCCCGCATGCTGTGGTGCTCGGCCAGCCAGAAACGCCGATAGCCCCAGCGTTCCGCCAGTTGGGCCAGCTCGCGCGAGGCCTGGAAAGCCTGGGCCGCCGATCCGCCTTCGCAAATGGGGGAAAGATCAAGAACCGAATAATGAAAAGCCATGGTGACTTCCTATAAATACATCAGGCCGCTGAGCACCTCGGCGCCGTCTTTTTCATCGGTGTTCTCCCCCTTGCGCTCTCTGAACGAAGCGCTCTGCTCACTCAACCACTCCCGGAAAGCGGTCAGGCTTTCCTGGTCCGCCTGTTCGAACGGATAAGCCAGATAATACGCGCCCTGGCTGCGAACGAAGAGCGGGTTCAGGATGGCCAGCTGTCCGGCCTTGACCGGCTCCGCAATCAGGAACTGCGGCAGCAGCGCCACGCCCTGACCGGCGCAGGCCGCGTTGATGATCATTGCCTGAATATCGTAATGCGCGCCGCGCATCGTATTGCTTTCGTCCAGCCCCGCATCATGGCACCATTGTCCCCAGGCCTGCGGACGGCTCTCCAGATGCAGCAGGCGGTGCTTGACCAGCTCATCGGGCTCCAGGAAAGGCTGGCCGTTCAAAAAGGACGGACTGCCGACCGGCACCAGGATTTCATCAAAGAGATAGTCCGTATGCGCGCCGGGCCAATCCGGCTCGCCAAAATACAAGGCGCAATCGAGCGCGGTTTCATTGAAGAAGAACCGGGAGTTCCTCGCATTGACATGAATTGTCATGGCGGGATAGCGTCGATAAAAATCGCCAAGACGCGGCACCAGCCAATTGGACCCCACGGTGGGGAGCGCCGCCACGTTCAGCACCGCCCCCGCGCCCTCATACGCCATGACGGCCAGCGTGTCCCGCTCCATCCGGTCAATCAGTTGCCGGACCCGTGAGCTGTACATCACGCCGGCACGCGTCAAACTGATGCGTTTTTTAATTCGATTAAAGAGCCGCACGCCCAATTGCTCTTCCAGCAGAGAAATCTGGCGTGACACCGCGCCTTCTGTCAGGCACAGTTCTTCAGCGGCACGAGTGATACTCGAATGCCGGGCGGCGGCATCAAAAGCATTCAATGCAGCCACGGTGGGAAGACGACGACGCATCATAGTTCTTTAGAAAAACTCAACAAGTCCTCAGAATATATCGATTGTAGCCCTCACTTCAACAAACCTAAGATGGCTAATGGAAATGACTTCCTGAAACCGACGGATGCGCGGCCCCTGCCCCTTTCATCGGTGTCGGGCACAACCTGGAACGAGCGAATCCGGCATAAAAGCTGGAGGGAGGAGACCACCCGAGGATCTCGCTTCAACCAGGGTCTATCCACTGAAGGCATGAACGCCTTCAGGCTTAACCCCGCAGAGAGATGAGTGCTTTCCATCCGCCTCTCTGTCCACCACATCCGGGAGCCCCTATGATTCGCACCGCAGCACTGGGCACTTTGCTTGCCTTGACCGCCCTGACCACCCCCGCCTCTGCCCAGAATTTCCCTGAAGCGGGCCGACAACTGAGCATGCTCACGCCGTTCCCGCCGGGCAGCACCAGCGACATCCTGCCGCGCCTGCTGGTTCCGCACCTGAGCAAGAGCCTCGGCATCAACGTCATTGTTGAAAACCGTCCCGGCGCCAACGGTTCGCTCGGCGCAGCACGCGTCGCGGGCCAGCCGGCCGACGGCTATTCACTGTTGATGGCAACCACGGGCGTGCTCGCCATCAACCCGTGGGTCTACGACAAACTCTCGTATGATCCCGCCAAAGACTTCACGCCGGTCATCAACGCCGCCATCACGCCGAACCTGCTGGTGGCGCATCCCGACCTGCCCGCCAACAACTTGAAGGAACTGATCGCCCTGGCCCGCAAGGAGCCCGGCAAACTGACCTTCGCCTCCGCCGGCAATGGCAGCACCAGCCACTTGTGCGGTGAATCGCTGAAGGCCACCGCCAACGTCGATCTGGTTCATGTACCCTATCAAGGACCGGCGCCGGCCATCCAGGATGTGCTGGCGGGACGCGTCTCACTGATGTGCGACAATTTCTCCAACGTCATCAACCACGTGAAATCCGGCAGCCTCAAGGCCATCGTGCTCACCAGCAATGAGAAAACCCCGCTGGCGCCCGAAATCCCGACGTCCGCGGAGGAAGGCTATCCTGAGCTGCTGGCCGGTAACTGGTACAGTTTCGTTGCCCCGGCTGGCACGCCCGCACCCGTTGTCGAGCGTCTCAACAAAGACATCGCCGCGGCGCTGGCCAAGCCTGAAGTCACGGAGCGCCTGAACAGCCTGGGCCTGAAAGTCGTTGCCGACAGCCCGGAAGCGTTCAAGAAGTTCATCGCCGAAGAATCGGCCCGCATGAAAGTGCTGGTTGAAAAATCCGGCGCAAAAATCAACTGATCTGAGTCGACCACGAGGAAGGCAATGGAATTCAAGCTTGTCAGTCAATCATCGGCCACCGTCCGGGCACTCCCGCTCAAGCAAGCCATTATTGCGGGTTGGACCGGTCGTGACACCGAAGCCATGGAACATCACATCCAGGAGCTGGAAGCCCTTGGCATTCCACGGCCTGCCTCAACACCGATGTATTATCAGGTCGCCGCCGCCCGCCTGACCCAGGCGCCGTCCATTGAAGTCTCCGGCCCGGACTCGAGCGGTGAAGTCGAGTTCATGCTGGTGCGCATCGATGGCGCGTTCTGGATCGGCATCGGCTCCGACCACACGGACCGCAAGCTGGAAACGGTCGGCGTGGCCATTTCCAAGCAGCTCTGCGATAAACCCATCGGCGCCGTGCTGTGGCCACTTGATGAAGTGCTGCCGCACTGGGACAAGCTGATCCTGCGCGCCTACATTGAAGAAGGCGGCCGGCGCGTGCTCTACCAGGAAGGCCCGGTCACCACCATGAAGGACCCGCTTGAACTGGTGGCGGGCTTTGAGGCGCAGGGCGGCACGCTGACTGAAGGATCGGTGATGTTTTGCGGTACGCTGGCGGCCAAGGGCGGCATCCGCCCGGCGGGCCGTTTTGAATTCGAGTTGGAAGACCCGGTCCTCCAACGCAAGATCGAGCATGCATACGGCATCATTGAGCTGCCGATTGCAGGCTGAAGTTTGATTGAGCAAGGAGTTGACATGGCAATCAATAAAATACACGACGAGTTCCACACCCTGAACATGGACGAAGGCTGGCAGTTGCCCGCCGGCTATGAAGCAGACTCCGGCGCCGCCGAGAAAATCCTGTCCGGCTCGCTTGACGAACTGAACAAGAAAGGCAGCCGCACCCGCCTGCTCCGCCTGCCGCCCGGTTTCTATTCCACCGCGCCGTTCGTCCACGATTACTGGGAAGAGGTTTTCCTGGTGGCAGGCGACTTGACGGTCGGCAACGACGATAAAGGTGAAGGCGGCACGCCGTTCAGCGGCTATACCTATGCCGTGCGCCCGCCCGGCGCCTGGCATGGCCCGTTCAAGAGCCACGAAGGCTGTCTGCTGCTTGAAATCCATTACTACGATCCCGCCTGAGACGTCTTATGAAGCACGCTTTCCCGTCGCTGCGGCAACTTGCCGAGCAGCTGCAACGCGGTCAACTCAGCAGTGAACAGCTGGCTTCCGACTGCCTGGCGCGCGCGGCGGACCCGCGCGGAGAAGGCCAGCGCGTCTTCATTGACCTCAAGCCCGATCAAGTGCTTGAACAAGCCAGACAGGCGGATCGACTGCGCGCGGCGGGCAAAGCGGGGCCCTATGCGGGCATTCCCGTTTCCATCAAGGACCTGTTCGACGTCAAAGGCGAAGTGACCCGCGCCGGTTCCACCCTGCTGGCCGATCAGCCGCCCGCCGAGCACGATGCCACCTGCGTGGCCCGCCTCCGCAACGCAGGCATGGTGCTGATGGGCCGCACGAACATGACCGAGTTCGCCTATTCGGGCCTCGGCCTGAACGCGCATTACGGCACGCCGAAAAACGCCTTTGACCGGGAAACCGGCCGCATTCCGGGCGGTTCCTCGTCCGGCGCGGCCATTTCCGTGACGGACGGCATGGCCGCGATCGGCCTGGGCTCGGACACCGGCGGCTCCTGCCGCATCCCGGCCGCGCTGAACGGCCTGGTTGGTTTCAAGTCCACCGCCTCCAGCATTCCGCAAGAGGGCGGCTACCCGCTGTCCGTGCACCTGGATTCATACGGCGGCATCGGCCAGGCCGTGGACTGCTGCGCCATCCTCCACAACATGATGAGTCAACAAGCCTTCCCGCTTGATGAGTTCGTCAACCTGCAAGGCCTGCGCATCGGCCTGCCGCAACGCTATGTACTGAGCGGCATGGACGAACACGTGGCGCGTCACTTTGAAGCCACCTTGCAAAAGCTGGCGCGTGCGGGCGTGGTATTCGTTGAGCAGCCGTTCGATGAATTTGACGAACTGCCCGCCATCAACGCCAAAGGCGGCTTCCCCGCCTATGAAGCCTACCAGCGCAGCCAGCACTGGCTCGCCACCCGCCTGGACGAGTTCGACCCTCGGGTCAGCGTCCGCATCCAAAAAGGTGCGCAGCAAACGGCGGCAGACTTCGCCCAGTTGCAGCGGGACCGTCAAGACTGGATCCAGCGCGTCAATGCGCGGTTTGACGGCTTTGACTTCATCGCCATGCCAACCGTTCCCCGCGTGGCGCCCACGCTGGCCGAGCTGGCCGACGACGACGCCTACGGCTTTGCCAATCTGCTGATGCTGCGCAACCCGACCGTGATCAACTTCCTGGACGGATGCTCGATCTCGCTGCCTTGCCCGGTTCAGGATGGGCTACCGGTCGGGCTCATGGTGTCGGCGCGCCATGGCGAGGATCGCCGCCTGCTGGCGCTGGCCCGCTCTCTCGAGGCAGCGTTGTTGCGATAGGCCGGGGCTCTTCTATTTTTCCGTAGGAGCGAGCGCTGCTCGCGAATGTTCGCAAGACACGGTTCGCGAGCAGAGCTCGCTCCTACAGAAGAACTCCGCGGGTTCGCGAGCAGCGCTCGCTACTTCGGCATTCATGCGATTGCTTTTTCCAGGTCCGCCGCGCCCCTCTTCTTCAATCCTGCCCCGCTGCAAACACCTTTTTGCCCCCCACCCAGGTCATATCGGGGCGAACCGCACTCAACGCGGAGGCCTCCATCGTCAGCGGATTGTCGCGCAACACGATTAGGTCGGCCTGCTTGCCCGGCTCCAACGAACCTCGTTCATTCTCATCCAGGCACAGCCATGCCCCGTGGGTCGTGGCGCAGCGCAGCGCTTCTTCGCGCCCGATCCGCTGCGTCGGCGCAATGACGCCGCCGGTTTCGCGGTCCATACGCTCAACGGCATGCCAGATGCAGGGCCACAAGGAGATGGGGACGTTGTCCGTTGCCAGCGAGACCGGGACACCGGCGTCCAGCAGCGAGCGAATCGGACAAATCGTGTGTTCCTGCGCCTTGCCCACTTGCCTCAACGTTGCAGCGGCGCGGCGCCAGATGTACGCGCCGGTATGCGTGGTCACGACCATCCCGTTGTCACGGATGCCGGCAATCTGCTCGCCGCTCAGGGTTGCCGGATGCGCCACCACCCACCGGAGGTCGTCGATCGGCGCGTACCGCGCCACGTCGATGAAGCTGTCCGCCATGGAAGCGCGAATGCCACATACCCGCAGCTTCGCCCGCGCCGCCTCATGCAGCAGCACTTTCAACTTGTCCGGCGGCAGGCCGCAATCATAATGAAACCCGGCCCAGCCGGTGCGGGGCGCGCAGGCGGCGCGCAAGCGGGCATCGTCAGGGTCGGACCACGGTTCGGCAAACAGCCCGGCCATGCGCAGCCAGTCATCGCCCTGGCCTTTGCCATCCAGCCGCCCGACCTGCTCCCGCCCAGCGCGACCCGCTGATCGGCCATGCGCCCTTGCCCGCCCTGACCCCGCAATCCATCACCGACCCGCAGGCGTTTCGCCTCATGCTGGAGCGGATCCGTCTACAGGGCCATGCGCTGACCGATCAGGAATTCCACCTCGGCATCCGCTCGGTGGGCGCCCCGATTTTTGACCAGCAGGGCCACGTGGTTGCGGCGGTCAACGCCACCTCGACCGTCCATTATTTTTCCGACACTTTCCTGGAAAACACGGTGATTCCCCAGGTCAAGCAAGCGGGGGCGGAAATATCCCGAAGCCTGGGCTATCGGGGGTAGAACAGAGGGCCGCCGCCAATGGCGCGATGATTGCCAAGATGCGCAATATGGGCGAAGCCTGCACGGCGGCGAACCGCTTTTATGTGGGTGCGGAGATTCATGACCGTTTCGTTCAAACGTTCACGGAAAAAATGCGCAGCCAGACCATTGGCCACGGCCTGGATGAAAGCAAACAAGTGGGCAGCCTGATTGACGAAGCCACCTTGAACAAGGTGGAAGCCCTGGTTCAGGATGCACTTGATCGAGGCGCCCAACTGGTCTGTGGCGGCCAACGCCTGCCCGGCAAAGGCTATTTCTATCCGCCCACCGTCCTGACCCAGGTTTCCTTGGACAGCCGCATCCTGCACGAAGAAATCTTCGGCCCCGTCGCCCCCATCGTCAAGGTCGGCGCGGAAGCCGACATGGTCAAGCTTGCCAATAACACCGAATACGGGCTGGCCGCCTATCTCTATACGCAGGACCTGGCAAAAGGACTGAAGCTTGCCGAGCAGCTCGAATTCGGCATGGTGGCGCTGAATCGCGGCTTGGTGTCCGACCCCGCCGCGCCCTTTGGCGGCATGAAGCAAAGCGGCCTGGGGCGCGAAGGCAGTTGGGAAGGCATGCAGGAGTATATGGAAACGAAATATATCGCAGTGAAATGGTGAGCATCGGCAATATCCCTGCGACGTTCATTATGACTCGCCTGCCCCCCTCAGGGTAAGGCCAGGCGCCTCAGCACGCCATCAAGCGCGTGCCTCCGCCGCCGCCATCCGATACAGGATCTGCCGCATCATCAAGCCCGGCTTGTCCGGCGCAAAGCTCAGGTCGAACTGTGGTTCGCTGTCATTGCGCACCACATCCAGGATCCACTCCAGCGCATCCACGTCTTCCTGATAGGCCTTGGTTGATGCGGTCAACAGGTGCTCATCGGCCGCCGGGTCATCCAGATTGAAGTTGCGGCTGCAAAACCACCAGTAATGAATGCCGTGGTTGGTTTCAGGCGTGAAGATGTGGGTGATGTTGAAACGGTAGGTACGGGGCGTACCGCTCGGGTCGTTGTTGTCAACAATGCGTGCATAAGCCGTATGCAAGGCGGGCGAGACGAAACGCGCATCGGAAAACCGGTCCACCGGCTTGCCGGTCAGCCCGGTCGGCACGGCATAAACACCGGGCGGCGGCGAGTTCAGCAGCTCCCGATCAATAATGACGCTATTGCCTTCCTCGCGCACCTTGAGCCGGGAGCGCGCATACTCGGGCGTGCCGATGGCGCCCGGGTGCAGGAAGGGAAAGTGGGTCTGGTCCAGCAGATTTTCATGCATCGCAATATAGTCCGAGGCAATGAAGAAACTGCCGCTGACGCTTTTCCAGTCGGGGCTGTCCAGCCAATGGGTATCCGGCACCAGGCTTTCATCGGCATGATCCGGGTCACCCATCCAGATCCAGATCAGCGGGCCGCGCTCAATGAGCGGAAAGCTGCGCACGTTCGCATTGGTCGGCACAATCGGCATCGCGGGCATGCTGACGCAGCGGCCTGATGGATCGAACTGCATGCCATGGTAGCCACAGATCAGCACATCCCCTTCCAGCTTGCCCTTGGCCAGCGGAAAGGAACGGTGCGGACAGCGGTTGCGCACCGCCACGGCGTCGCCCGCCAGCGTGCGGTACAGCGCCACGTCCACGCCCAGCAGGCGGCGGCTGATGATGTCCCGCGATACTTCGCTGGCCAGCGCGGCCACGTACCAACAGTTGCGCACCAGCGGCGTGGCGTGGTCGGCAAAGCCACCGGGCACGAATTCAGGTTCCTGCTGCACGTCGACGTCAAGCGCGGAATCGGCAATCAGAGGGGTCATGGAAATCTCCTACAGGATGCATGGGAAGGACCTCGGCCCGCGGGCCGGATCCGGACTCAGGCGTCGAGAACCAGCATCGCGCCGCGGGCGCGCGACACGCAGATGCACAGCGACTCATCGGCCGCCTTTTCCTCGGGCGGCAGGTAATGGTCGTGGTGTTCAATACCACCCTCAGCGGAAATCACGGTTTGCGGACACAGGCCGCACTCGCCGCGTCGGCAGTCCCAAAGCACCGGCACGCCTTCAGCCAGCAAGGCGTCAAGAATGCTGACGTCGCTGCCGACCTGCACGGTCTTTCCGCTGCGCTGCAGATGGACGGAAAACGGTTTTGCATCCCCCGCAATGGCGGCGGAGAATTGCTCGCTGCGTACCCGCTCGGGCGGCCACCCCAGCCGGGCCGCCGCCGCATGACAGGCGTCGATCATGGGTTTCGGGCCGCAGACATAGACTTGGGCGGATTCCGGCTGGGCGCGCAGCAAGCTCTCCAGATCCGCCTGTCCCTGCGATTCGCTGTAATGGAACTGTGCCCGCGCCGCCGCCAAGCTCGCCAGTTCCGCGTGATAGGCCATGCCTTCGGCGCGGCGGCCGGTATAGAACACGCGGTAGTCGCAACGGCGGCGGTGCAGGCTGCGCGCCATCGAGAAAATCGGCGTGATGCCAATGCCGCCGGCAATCAGCAGCACCGTCTTGTCACGGCGGTCCAGCGGAAAGTTGTTGACCGGCGGCCCAATCCGCAAGCGGGTTCCCGGCGCGAAGGTCTCGTGGATGTGCGCCGAGCCGCGAGCGGGTTCCTCGCGCTGAACCGCGATGCGGTAAGTGTGGCGGGCATCGTCGGTCAAGTCCTGGCCACCCACCAGGGAATAATGGCGAACGATCAGCCCCCGCTCGGCGGACTCGGTGTGCAGGGCCACGTGCGAGCCCGCCGAATACGTCGGCAACGGACTGCCATCGACGCTCGTCAGCAGGTACTCACGCACACGATCCGTCAGTTGCCGGACCGCGCTGACTTGAACATTGAAATTGGGCCTTGCCATGATTCACCTCAGTCCAGAGAAATACCCGCCGTCCGGATGATCGGCCCCCAGTTGTCCTGCTCTTGCTTCATCAACGCACTCATGTCGTTCGGCGACATGGTGTAGGACTCATAGGTGAACAAGGCCAGGCGTTCGCGCATCTTCGGGGTATCCATTGCCTGGACGATGGCCGCGTTCAAGCGGTTCACAATCTCGGCGGGCGTGCCTTTGGGCGCCAGCAGGCCATTCCAGCCGCCCACCGACCATTGCGCAGGCGCGCCGGTTTCAGCGGCGGTCGGCACCTGGTCATAGCCTGCGATCCGGGCGGGCGCGGCGGCGGCCAGCAAACGCACTTTGCCAGCCTGCAACATGGCGTCCGCCGAGATCGCGGAGCCGATGGCCCAGTTCAACTCGCCGTTGGCCACCCCGGAATACAGTTGCGAAGACTCTTTGTACGGCACGTGCAGCATCTGCACCTTGGCCGTGTTCTCCAGCATCAGTCCGCCCAAATGCGCCGGACTGGCCACGCCCCATGAGCCGTAGGTAATGCCGCCCGGCTGGCGTTTGGCCTCGGCCAGCAGCTCACCGATGTTTTTCCACGGCGCATTGGCGGGCACGACCACGAAGAAATAATTGCGGACCAGCGGTGTGACCGGATCAAAATCCTGCGTGGCGCTATACGGCAGTTTGCTGAACAAATGCGGCTGCGTGCCGATATGGAAGCTGTCCATATGCACCAGGGTATAGCCATCGGCCGGAGCGGACTTGGCCGTCTGGAAGGCCACGAAACCGCTGGCGCCCGGTTTGTTCTCGATCACCACCGGCTGCCCCAGCGTCTTGCCCAGCTCCTCGGCCAAGCTGCGCAGCAGCACGTCCGGGCCCTGCCCGACCGGGAATGGCGTCACGATCTTGATCGGGCGCGCCGGATAGGTCTGGGCCTGGGCGGCGGGCAGCGCCGAGGCGGCGAAGGCCAAGGCGGCACAGCCAAGAAATGACTTCCGATTCATCTTTGTCTCCTCAACGTGGCATTTGTTGTGAAGCCAGTATATGATCGAAATTAAAGTCTATTTGACTAAATAATGGTTGTTACTTTTCGATTTTTTGAATCAATGGACATCACGACCCATATCCGCACTTTTGTTGAAGTCGTGCGCTGCGAAAGTTTTTCTGAAGCGGGGCGCCAGCTGGGCGTGGTGCCGTCGGTCATCGCCAAGCGCATTGCCCAGCTGGAACAAACGCTGCAAACGCGGCTGTTTGATCGCAGCACCCGGAAAATCGCGCTGACCGAAGCGGGCGAGCGTCTGTATGCGCGGGCGCCGGGCGTGGTGGCGGAATTTGAAGACCTGCTGCACGCGGTACGGCGCGATGAAGGCAAACCGGAAGGGCATGTCCGCGTGATGGCCCCCACCACCTTGACAATGCTGCGGCTCAGCACGGTATTTTGCGCGTTCATGAGCGCCCATCCCCGCATCACCTTGGAACTGGCGTTGATAGACCGATCAACCAATCCGGCGGAACTGGGTTTTGATCTGGCCATCAGCGGGCGGGCGGCCAGCTATGAGGGCGTGGTGGACGTCCCGCTCTGCCCCGTGCATCCGGTCCTGTGCGCCGCGCCCGCCTATCTGCAGCAGCGCGGTGAGCTTTCCCATCCACGTGACCTGACGGAGCACGCCTGCCTGGTTTTCTCCGCCACGGGAACCAGTTGGGTGTTTCAAAGCAGCCGGGGCGCGCTGGTGGTTGATGTCCAGCCGCATTTGCTTGCGGATGACAACCAGACCCTGCTGACCGCGGCCCTGACAGGCTTGGGCGTTGCCCTGCTGCCGCGCTATATTGCCGAACCCGAATTGGCCCGGGGCGCCCTGCTTGAAGTGCTGCCAACGTTCACGCCGCAAGACAACTGGTTCCGGGCCTTCGTGCCGCGCCGCAATCTGCGCACCGCACGCGTCAAGGCACTGCTGGAC
>JBAYOI010000035.1:0-16221 GCA_041678365.1 Pigmentiphaga sp.
GGCGTGGTCAGGTCCAGCGTCATGCTGCGCTTGTTGCGGTTGAAGCCGACGAAATTCGGGCTGTAAAAACCTTCCCGAAAAACGCGGAACGGGTCGCCCTCCGGCCTTTCCACCTTGATGACGTCCGCCCCCAGGTCCGCCAGCAACAGCCCGGCATACGGCCCCGTAATGAAGCCCCCGAGTTCCAGAACGACAATCCCGTCCAGCGGCTCCGCCCGCGGCTGCCGTCCCATTGCACCCGCGTTCATCAGGCCCCCTGTTCCGGTGAAGACGCCCCATCCCGTTCATAGGCGCCATAGCCAGGACGATAGGTTTTCTCGTCGAGGAACTGCGTCATGGCTTCTTCACGCCCACGCTCGGTATCCATGAAGCGCATCTCGCGCTCTTTGGCCAGCAGGTAATCCGCCGCCTGGTCCACGCTCATGCCTCGCACCAGACGGAGGCTTTCCTTGATGGTCCGCAAGGTTTGGGGATTCTTCTTGATCAATTCGCGCGCCAGGACCTCAGTGCGCTCACGCAGTTGCGCAGCGGGCACCGACTCGGTGACCAGACGGATGTCAGCGGCCTTCTTGCCGTTGAATTGATCGCCGGTCATGGAGTAATACACCGCGTCGCGGTAGGACAAGCCGTCAACAATGACTTTGCCGACCAGCCCGCCCGGCAAGATGCCCCAGTTCACTTCGGACAGGCCGAACAGCGCTTCGTCCGCGGCAATGGCAAAGTCGCACGCAAACAGCTGGACGAACGCGCCGCCAAAGCAATAGCCATTGACCATGGCGATGGTCGGTTTCGGAAAGCTCGACAGCAAGTTCCAGCGCCACTCGTGGTTGGCCAAACGAGCCAGATGGCGCTGCTTTGGCTTGTCATCCAGCTCACGGAAGAACAGCTTGATGTCCTGGCCCGCGCACCAGCTTTCTCCTTCGCCGGTCAGCACCAGCACCCGCACGCTGGGCTCTTCGGCCAGGTCCTTCAGCACGTCGACCATTTCGAAGTGCAGATCCGGACTCATGGCATTTCTTTTTTCAGGCCGGTTCAGGCTGACCCAGGCAATGCCGTCATCAATCACCACCTTGACGTTCTTCAAGTCATTGAAATTCATGTTTAGCCTCTTAAAAGAGAGAGAAGGGGAAGCGGGCCGGCACGCCACATGCGCCCGGCCGGTTCCATCGCCTTACAGATTGATGTGGATGTTCTTGACTTGCGTATAGGCCAGCAATTCCTCAAAGGACTCTTCGCGGTTATTGCCCGATTGCTTGGTGCCGCCGAAGGGCGCCGGAAAGAAATGGCGCGCCGCGTTGTTGACCCAGACATAACCGGCCTCGACCCGACTGGCGGCTCGGTGCGCAATGGCCAGATTGGTGGTGTAGATGCCCGCCGCCAAACCGTAGTCCACGTTGTTGACGTCTTCGAACATGGCGTCCTCATCGCTCCACTTGATGATGGACAGGACCGGCCCGAAAATTTCCTCCTGGGCAATTTTCATTTTCATGGTCACGTCAACAAAAACAGTGGGTTCAATGAAGAAGCCGTTGGCCAGCGCGGGGTCATCAGGACGCTTGCCGCCGGCAACCAGCTTGGCGCCTTCCTGTTTGCCCAGTTCCACATAGCTCATGATCTTGTCGAATTGGGCCTGTGAGACGATTGCGCCCATGGTGGTCTCCATGTCCGTCGGGATGCCGGGCCGGAAGGCCTTCACCCCTTCAATCACGCCCGCCACCACTTCGTCATAAATAGACGCATGCACGAACAGGCGGGACGTTGAACTGCACGCCTGGCCGCACCACGTGAAGCACATGCCGGAGACCGCGCCGGCAATGGCGCGCGGCAAGTCCGCATCGGGATAAAGAATCAAGGCATTTTTCCCGCCCAGCTCCAGGCTCACATGCTTCAGATGATTGGCCGCGCCGCGCGCGATCGCCTTACCGGTCGGGATGCTGCCGATCAGGGTGACTTTGGGAATGAGCCGATGATCCACCAGCGCCTCGCCGCAGGCCAGTCCGCCGGTCAGCACGTTCATCACGCCCGGCGGCAAAATGCCGTCGATCAGCTCCATCAGGCGCAGCGCCGACAGCGGCGCCTGCACTGGCGGCTTCATGATCACGGTATTGCCGGCCGCCACGGCGGGGGCCATCCGGCTGGCCGTGAACATCAGCGGATGGTTGTAGGCCACGATGCGGGCGCAGACCCCAAATGGCTCGCGCACCGTCATATTGACAATGTCTTCCCCCATCGGGATGGTGGAGCCGCGCTGCTCATAGACGAGACCCGCGAAGTAATCGATCAACTGCGTGGATAGGTCAACATCATGCATCAGCGCCTTGACCGGATTGCCGCAGTTCATGGCATCCACCATGGCCAGCTCTTCCTTATTGGCACGCATGACCGCTGAAATTTCGCGCAGGGCCTCCGCCCGCACGCCCGGCGCCGTCCGGCGCCAGCTCAGAAAGGCCTGATGCGCCGCTTCCGCCGCCGCGTTGACGTCCTCGGCGTTGGCGTCGGCGCATTGGCCCAGACTGGCGCCTGTGGCGGGGTTGATGGTCTCGGCATAGCCGCCCTTCGGCTTATGCCAGGCACCGCCGTAGTAAAGGTCGCGGTGCGTGGGCAGCAAGTCAGTGTGATGGGGGTTCCGGCTTTGCGATGAAACGGACATGATGCGTGTCTCCTGAATGGTAATGAATGGGCGAGCGTGAACAGGCAAGGCAACTCAGACGTGAACGTCGTCCAGCGTGCTGGGCGCAAAGATTTCTTCCACTGACAACTTGCGGACCGCCAGGCCCTGTTCATAAGAATAGCGAGTCATGGCCTCCAAGGCCTTGCGATTGGGCTCAACGCCATAGGGCCAGTAGTTTTCGCCCATGACCTGCTGCGTGGCCTCCAGCTCCGCCGTCACCCAGGGCAAGCCGATCTTCAAGGCGGTGACTTCCTGCAGATCCTGTTCGGCAATACGCTTGGCCTGGGCGAAAGCCTTGTAAACGCTGGCCGCCAGCCACGGATACTGAGCGGCCCGATCATTGCGCACGCCCACTGCGTGCATCAACGGAAACAGGCCGGTACGAGAAAAGTAATCCTGCTCCACGGCACGATAATCCGGGAACAAACGCTGGACCGGCACACCCGGACGGCCAAAGCAGGACGGCGCGCGCGCGGAAATGACGGCATCCAGTTCCCCGCTGGCCAACAGGGCTGACAACGATTGCTCCGCCTGGGCGCTGAGCGGAAAACCGTCCGGCACATTGATCGGGAATTTATCCTTGCGCCCGACCTGTTCCAGCCCGCCCTGGACCCACTGCATCTCATCGGGCCGGACCCCGAAATCGTCATTCAGAAAACCGCGCGCCCATAAGGCCGCCGATTGCTGGTACTCGGGCACGCCCACCCGCTTGCCGCGCAAATCCGCGGGCCGCTCAATGCCCCGATCCGTGCGGATGTACACGGCCGAATGCCTGAACGTACGCGACAAGAACGCCGGTAAGGCCACATACGGCGCCAGGCCGCGCGACAAAGCAATCAGGAACGGACTCAACCCGATTTCAGCCACATCGAACTCCTGGTGGAAATAGGCGCGGTGGAAACACTCTTCCACCGGCATGACCAGATAGCTGACCTCACACCCTTCCACACGCACCCGGCCATCAATCAGCGGACGCACCCGGTCATAGTCCCACGTGGCAATCGTGATGGGCAGTTTTGCCATGACGCCGTTCTCCCTTTCAGCCTTCAACCCGATAAAGTCTAAGCACCAAAGATCAAAAGATCAATACATTGATTAATAGGTGTTACCTCTAATAGTCGCAATTAAGCACAAAGGTTCAGGCTATTGATTCTTTAAGCTATTATTCATTGTCCTCAACCCGGAGAATGGTTGACTCACACGCGCTTCAGGGAAGCCCTTTCCTTGAAACCGTCATCTGACTGGAGACTAGGCATGACCTCATTCGTTTTCAACCGCCCCCGCCGCAACCTGAGCCTGACGCCGCTGGCAGTATGCCTCGCGCTGGGCCTGATGACGGGACCCGCCGTCGCTCAGGATTATCCAACCCGTCCCGTTCGAGTCATCGTGCCCTATGGTCCCGGCACCGCGCCGGACGTGATTGCGCGTCTGGTCAGCGAAGGACTTCAACGGCGACTGAATCAATCCTTCGTGGTGGAAAACCGCGCGGGCGCAGGCGGGAAAATCGGCACTGAAGCCGCCGCCACCGCTCCAGCGGATGGCTACACCCTGTTCCTGGGGAGCAAGGACTCGCAAAGCATCATGTCCCACCTCTATCCGACCTGGGACATCAAGCCCGCCGAACGGCTGACACCGATTGCCAGCCTGGTCCGCATTGACAACGTCATCATCGCGCGCGCGGACTTCCCCGCCTCCAATCTGAAGGAACTGTTCGAACATTCCAAAACCAAAGAGCTTGCTTATGGCACGCCGGGCATTGGCACCAGCATGCACTTGATGGGTGAAGCCTTGAGCAGCGTTCCCAACGTCAAGCTGCTGCACATCCCGTACAGCCGCAACTTCACCGAAGGCATCCCCGCGGTGGTGAAGGGCGACCTGGACTTGCTGATTGCCGGTCTGCCGCCAGTCTATTCGCTGCTGAAAGAAGGCCGCATCAAGGCGCTGGCCATTACCGGCACCTCACGCTCGAGCTTCGCCCCGGACATCCCGACTTTTTCCGAGTCGGGCATCCAAGGTCTGGAAAGCGGCGGCTGGTTCGGCTTGTTCACGCCAAGCGGCACGCCCCCCGCCATCATTGAAAAACTGAACGCCAACCTGGCCGAGATCATCAAGGAACCCGCGGTGCTTGAACGTCTCAAGACGATGTCAATGGAACCCTGGTTCGCCAGCCCCGCCGACTTCAATGCGCGCATTGAGGCCGACAGCAAGAACGCCAGCAAGCTGATCAAGGAGCACAACATCACCGTTGAGTGAATACGCCTGCCTGATTGACTCAGGGCAGGCCGATGCTGGCCCGCCCTGAGCTGAAAACAACGCGAAAGCCTGAAGGCCCGCCGTTTTACACCACCACGCCAGACGGCAATGAAGCGATGTGTTCGGCAATCTTGCCAGGGGTGGTCAACCAGACTTGACGCCTGTGCGCCGCAATATGCTCGAAGATGGTGCGCAACTGCCGGATCCGATGGGGTTGACCCGTCATGAACGTGTGCAGGGAAATGCAATAGACCTGCGGATACAAGGCGCTTTCCTGCAACTGCTCATCAAACGCATCAATCGCCATCCGCGTGAAGTCTTCATCGCTGGCCTTCCGATTGATATAGGCGGGCAAGTCATTGAGCTCCATGGACGGATAGGGGATGGAAAGAATCGGCCCCTTGTCCGTTCGGAACCAGACCGGCTGGTCATCCATCCACCAATCCAGCATATAGCTCCATCCCAGTTCCTTCAGCAGCTCCGGCGTGCGCGCGCTTTGTGAAATGAACGGGCCGAGCCAGCCTTGCGGGCGAACGCCTTCGCGCTTTTCCATGGTGTCGCGCACTTCGATCAACATTTGGCGCTCGGTGGCTTCATCCATATCGATCTGGCGCTCGGAGTTCGTCCGGCCATGGCCAACAAATTCGTCCCCCCGCGCCCGGAACGGTTCCAACACCTCGGGGCAGTCCTGATAGACCCGGCCGTTGGCCAGGATCGCCAAGGGAATATTGAAGTCTTCGCATAAGCGCAGAATCCGCCAGATACCGACCCGGTTGCCATAGTCCCGGTAGGCATAGCCCCGGTGATACGGCGCTGACGGCATGGACGTGAAGTCATTGCCCGGGTTGAGCCCGAACTCGAATGACTCCACGTTCAGCGCAAAATAAACCGCCAAGCGCTTCCCGTCCGGCCAGTCGTAGGCCGGACGGTTGACGATGGGACTGAAGGAATAACGGTCAAAGGCAGGTAAGGTCATGGTTCACTCCTGTGTCACGAGGGAATCCGCGGCGGCAGTCATCCCGCTCACCACGTCAAAGATCGAAGCGGCATCCGCGCCGGGTTGCCCGCGCCACGCCACATGCCCATCGGGCCGGACCAGCACCAACGGCGCGGCGTAAAGCGCGGCCATTGCCGGGTCATCCATGGATTCAACACGCAGGGGAAGGCCGCGTTGCGCCGCGGCCCGGCGCCAATTTTCCAGGGCGTCCCGACCCGCCTGGCTGAAAGCCATCAGCACGAACTCGCGGCCAAACAGATCAATGCTGGAGCGCGCATGGCCTTCATCCAGCCAGACGTGCGGCGCCCGATGCCCTGGCCGGGCCGTCTGGACATAGTTGATATAGTCATCCGGCGGCGCGGGCGTGCCATCCGGAACGCACACGGGGGAATTTTCATAGCGGTAGCCCAGCTGGATACCCCAGGACTGCCAATCCGAACGGGTGCCCTGCTTCAACGTCTCGCCAATTTGCCGCCGCACCCGGTCCCCTTCCTCTCCCGGCGTGAAGATGGCCGAGCAATCCAAGGGCACTTGCCAATGCTTGAAGTTGTGGGTGGAGAAAGAAGCATTCCTCACGGCAACGGGGCGGCGTTCAAGCTCATAACTCGCCAATAGCGTCTCTCCGCCCCACCCCTGACGGTGCGCCGCGATTTTCCAGCCCAGGTCCCACACATCGCCAAAGCCGGTATTGACGCCCATTCCTCCTGTTGGCGACATCGTGTGCGCTGAGTCGCCCGCCAGGAAGACACGCCCTTTGCGGTAGTGCTCCGCCACCAGCTCAGTCCGCCGCCACGGCACGATGGAGAGCACCTCAAAGGGGATATCGGTCTTCCCAAGGGCTTGATGTATCCACTTTTCCGCATCAAAACCTTCCAGCTTGAAGCGCTCCTCACTGCCAAAAATGGTCAGCCGCCAATAGTCCTTGCCATCAATAACGGTCAGGTTGCCCCAGGTTCCGTTCTCTCCCACCAGGATGACGCGTTCAAGCTCTCCGATGCCGGTTGCCGACAGCAACTCGGGGCAACGAAACAGAATGCCGATGGAATAGTTCAGTTTGGGATTGCCCAGCATGGGAAAACCGAGCTGCTCGCGAACCAGGCTGGCCGCGCCATCGCATCCGATCAAATACTCGGCGGCAATGGAGACCGTCTCCCCCGTCAAGCCATTTTTGATCGTGGCCTGAACGCCATTCTCATCTTGGGAAAACGCGTCGAACTCATGCTGCAATAGCAGTGTGACTTCAGGTAGGGCCTTCGCCCGTTCGAGCAGGACGGGATTCAACCAGGTTTGCGGGCAGCGCTGGCGTTTCTGCGGGCTTCCCTCCGGCATTGGCGCATCAGCGGTACTGGGATAACAATCCTTGTCCAGCAAATAGCCCGTCAAACTCGTGCAAAACAGGATGTTCAAGTGATAGTCATCGGGAAACCCGGACTGTCTGATCTGGTCCACCACCCCCCAGCGGCGGAAGAACTCCATGGTCCGGGTCATGATCGTGCCGATCTTGGGATGCGCGATCGTCCCGTCGCCCTGGTCCACAAGCGTGCACGGGACCCCGTTATAGGCCAGGTCGATGGCCATGGCCAGGCCGACCGGCCCCGCTCCGACAATCAATACCGGGGTTGTTGTTGCTGCTGCATTTGACATCGTGTACTCCATCGTCGCGCCCGCGCCCGCCCGCCAGGGCAAGCGCGGGCGCGGCACCGTCATTATTTTTGGAAAGTCATGCCCGTCTGTTTCACCAGTGCGGACCAAATGGATGTTTCTTCTTGAATGGCGGCCTGGAACTGTTCAGGCGCTTCCGCCATCGTGTTCAGGCCGGATTTTGCCGCGCCATCAACCACTTCCTGGCTGACAGCGGCTGCCTTGGCCGCTTTTGAAAGCGTTGCCAGCACATCGGCTGGCACCCCGGCCGGCGCCAGTACGCCGTACCAGCTCTGCGCCACCTTCAGCGCCGGATATCCCGCCTCCGCCATGGTCGGCACCTCCGCCACCGAGGGATCCCGTTTGTCACTCGTCACGGCAAGCAGATTCAGCCGGTCAAGATGAGGCAGCGCCTGCGGCAGCCCCGCAAACATCGCATCCATCTGCCCCGCCATCAGGTCGTTCATGGCCGGTCCATTCCCCTGATAAGGAATGTGTTCCATCTGGATGTCGGCCTCCTTCTTGAACAGCTCGCCGGTAAAGTGATGGATGGCGCCGATTCCCGACGAACCGTAGTTCATCTTGCCGGGATTGGCCTTGGCTTTGTCCACCAGCGCTTTCACGGAAGTGGCATCGGATTTCTTGTTTGTCACGAGCACCAAGGTGTGGGTCATGACCCGGGAAATAGGCTGGAACGCCTTGTTCACGTCGAACGGCAGGTCGGGGTAGACCAAAGGCGCCAGGGACAGCAGGCTGGATCCGCTCCACAGCAGGGTATAGCCGTCCGGCTTGGCGCCAGCCACCGCCCGCCCGCCAATCGTACCGCCCGCGCCCGGCCGGTTATCCACCACCACCGGCTGCTTGAGCTGTTCACCCAGCGCCTTGGCAAAAATCCGTGCCGTGACATCGGTATTGCCGCCCGGCGCAAACGGCACGATCAACGTCACACTACGGCTTGGAAAACCGTTGGCCAGCACAGGAGAAACGCCGACCGATGCCGCCACACCGCCCATTGCAAGCACCAGGCACTTGGGGGCCAAGGCCAAAAACTGTCTCCGAATTCTCATTTCTTTATCCCTTGTCTTATCAACAGGTTGATCTAACTACTCACGCGACTACTCCAACCACCAATCAAAGCTTCCCCTCCTTCGGGTAACGGAATCCCCTGATCGCCAAGCGTGGCGCGCAGCAATGCCCAGGTCAGGCACAGATTTGAAGAAATGACCGGCCGCCCCAGGGACAATGCCAACGGCGGCATGGCTCTCAACGTGGGCATGCCGGTCCCGGAAATCAGGACCACATCCACACCGGTCAGGTTCATGCCCTTGACCTGCTGCTCGATAATGCTGGAGCGGATCTGGTAAACACTGCGGCTGTCATTCGGATCCAGCGGGGCATCCGCGTGGTCCGCCACCGTGAACCCCAAGGATTTCCAGTGGCGCCTTCCTTCCGCCGCCAGCCAGTCCGGATACGGCGAAAGCACCGCAATCCTGCGAGCGCCGAGATGATGCAGCGCCGCTTCAACCGCCTGCGCGGCGGAGATCACCGGATAGCCAAACCGCTCGCTGGCCGCCCGCATCGCACGCTCATCCCGCTCCTTCCCAACCAGATAGGTGGAACCGGTGCAGGCATAGCCCACCGCATCCAGGTCGGCAATATCAAAGGCATCAAGAGATTCTTGTAGATTGGTCAAATAGCCAATCAGGCGATCTTTCGAGTCTTTCCGGCTTCCCATCAAGCGCGTGGCGATCAGACTCACGCCCTCGGGAAGCAAGGCATTGCACTCGGGCTCCACCACCGTACTGGCTTGAGGAACAGCCACACCCAAACTGGCGCGCTGCCCATACTCGCGTGAGCGATGCCCTTTCTCCGGTTTACCGTTGCTCATCCCCGGCGGCCCCATCAAAGCGCTTCCAGGCGGGCCAGGAACGCATCCGTGCTGTCGACCTCCGCGTATTTCGCGGCCATGTCGAACAAATTGACGTCGTGCGCAGTCTGCGATCGGTCATAGACCGCATCATGCGGAATGCCGATCCGGAAGTTGTAGGAAAAACCATCAACCACCGTGCCGCGCACGCAGCCGCTGGTCGTGCAACCGGTGGTAATCAAGGTATCAACGCCCATATCGACCAGATAACTGACCAGCGGCGTACCGAAGAAAGCACTGGGATGGCGCTTGGGCAGCAGCAAATCCCGGTCAGTCGGCTTGACGTGCTCAACAAACTCGTAGCCCTTGGGCGGCACGGCCATGATGCCGGGCGACTTCTCGGCCAGGCGTCCGAAATCCTGTTGGACTTTCGGCGCGACATAGGGGTAGATCACCGGCCAATCGCGTTCGCGGAACAGCTTGAGCAAACGCTCGATATTGGCGCTGGCCGCCCAGCCAGCCTCGCCGCAGCTGGTCTGGAACTCTTGCATCGCTTCGCGCAGAGGCATGGGCCGCGTGCCCATCGTGCGGTATTGGACATCAATGATCAGCAACGCCGGGCGCTTGCCTATCGGCGCACTGCCGCCAAACCCGGCAAGCTCGTACGTTGCTTCGTCCTCTGCCGGAATCACACCACTCCAAGGCTTCATGTGCCACCCCTTTCCGATTAATAAAAAACCCAAAGTTATTAATAAGCACCACTTATATACGTCTATGCATTTATTATAGATATAAAAATAAGGGGGCTGTCAATGGGGGTTTCTTTGATCTCACAAAGGTCCTGTGCGAGGGCTGTGGAGACCGCCGACCTATCGGCCGGCGTTTCCCCGCCACCATGCAGGGGGGCTTTCGGCACCACATTGATATTGCCTCGCTTGACCTCGCCGTAAACGGCTAAGCTTGCGCTTGGGCGCGCGGTCATGACGAGAAAAGAGGTCTTGGAGAAAGGCAGAAGAAAGCGCAATCAGGCGTTAGCCGCCTGCCTTGTCAGCCCGGCCCGAACGCAAAAAAGCCCGGGGAGACGATACCGTCCAGCCCGGGCCAAAATGGAATTATTTAATGACTTATCAACGAATATTCTTCAATGATAAAAAGACAGGAAGATGAGTCACTCCCGCCTGAAGTCAGGGCGCCTCCCCGCCACAATACGGGGGCGCCTCCGGCGCCGTATGGGCCCTGCCTCGCTTGACCTCGACCTGAAGGATAAGCCCGGACTTAAACAGTGCCTGCGCACTGTTTTAAGCCTGGCGCATCCGAGTGGCATGTAGGCCGCGAGGTGGACGAGGCTTGCGCCTGGGCCCGTGGTCAAGACGAAAACCGGCGCTCAAGCTCGTCCCAATCTTGTTTTCCAACAAGCCGCTGTCTTTCCTCAAACGGCACAATTACGCCACTCGACTCATTTAAAAAATTTTGATCTTTCAACATTTTAAGTGAGTTACTCATACCCAGCAATGCGCCCTGCAAAGCAGCGTTCGCATACAGCACCATGCCGTAACCGAGCCTCCCCAAATCCGTGGCATTGACAATTGGCGTAACGCCGCCGATCACCATATTCATGACCTGCGGCACCTCAAGGCGCGCGGGCAGTGCCTCAACCTCTTCGGCACGCGTCACCGCCTCGACAAACAGGATATCCGCCCCGGCTTCGGCAAAGCGCTGCGCCCGCTCGACCGCGGCCTCGAAACCGTGGACAGCCGCGGCATCGGTGCGCGCCATAATCAGGAGATTCCCGTCTCGCCTCGCGTCCACGGCGGCTTGGATTTTGCTGACAGCCTCCTCCGTTGAGATCACGTCCTTGCCGCGAAAATGGCCGCAGCGTTTCGGCGCCACCTGATCCTCCAGCTGGATGCAGTCCGCCCCCGCCCGCTCCAGGGTCCGGACCGTGTGATAGACATTCATGGCATTGCCAAAACCCGTATCGGCATCCACCAACAAAGGCAGCTCGACACAATCCCTGACACGGGCCGTATGCTCGGCAATCTCCGCCAGTCCCATGAACCCCTGGTCGGGCAGGCCAAACCACATATTGGTGACCCCCGCCCCCGTCAAATACACCGCCTCATACCCAAGATCCTCAATCACCCGGGCAGACAAGGCATTGAAGGCGCCCGGCACGATCATGCCGCGCCGCTCGTTCAACAGATTTCTTAATTTTTCTTTGGTCGACATCTCACGCTCCACATTGCTGGACTTTTTCCGAGAAGGGAAACAACAATACCCACTGTTCCGGGGCTGTCTCGCCGCCCCAGTTGCTTTATTATATGTATCGTTGGTTTATTTGGAAATATTATGAATATGACGATTCGCCATCTGCGCGCCTTTCTTGCCGTCGCGTTGTCACGCAGCTTTACCCGGGCGGCGGAGGAGATGCAGGTCAGCCAGCCCGGTCTGAGCTTGATGATGCAAGAAATAGAAAGTCGTCTTGAGTGCCAACTGTTTGAAAGAACCACTCGCTCCGTGGACCTGACGGATGCGGGCCGCCGTTTTTTAGTGAGTGTGCGCAGGATTCTTGAAGAGCTGGATGAGGTAGTGCCGGAACTCAGCGGCATTTCAGTCGAGCAGCGCAAAACGCTTCACGTTGCGGCAACACCGGTGTTCTCGGCCAGCATCATGCCGCATGTCTACATGCGCCTGCGCGAACGCAACCCATCCATTGATCTGCACTTGGTTGATGTGCCAAAACAAAGGATGGAAGAACTTGTGCGCAGCGATGCCGTGGACTGCGGCCTGGGCACCTTTGCCAAGCGGCAAGCGGAGTTTGTCAGGGAGTCGCTGTTCACGTTCGACTTCGTCTATGCGGAATCCAAGGACAAGCCCTTCCTGTTCAAAGACGGCCAGGCGCCGGAACGCCTGGCCTGGACGGACTTGCCCGATGAGGCGTTTGTTGAACTGGTCCCCACCTCGGAACTGCAACAGACGATTGAGCGCTGCAAGAAAAAGGCGGGGAAAAACAGGCGGCCAGGCTTTGTCTTCTGTAATCTGGAGTCATTGCTCGGCATGGCCGCCGCCGGGGTGGGGCCCAGCATTGTTCCCTCATTCGCCATTTCCTCATCGGCCCGTTCCGGCCTGAGCACGACCTTGCTGGAAAAGCCGGACATGGCCTTGAACTTCTCCATGATCAGCAAAAAGGGCCGGGCGCAACCGGCGGTGATGGAAACCTTCCGGGCCACACTGCTGGAAGTCATCCACGAGCGGGCAAAGCTGCTGTAGAAAACAAAAAGCCCGGGCAATCCGCAGGGCTTTAAGCGGCTGCGGGTGCCTCAGGCCAGGCGCAACGGCCCACAAGAGAGACGCGTTGAAGGGTTAGGCGGAAGCGGGGCTGGCCTGGAGAAACTGGCTGGCCGCTTTCTCAATATCGTAGTCGTAGAGTGACTTGCGCAATGTTGCCGAGTTGGCGATTTCCCGGTCCCGCTGTCCAAGGTCGGCGTACTTGGAGTCATAACGCAAGCCATTTTTCCGCGCTTCCGCCTGCACCATGGCCGTACGCGGTTGCCGGAGCGCCGCATAGCGTTTCAACGCCGCTTCAATTGCACCGCCCTCCGCACATCCCTCCAACAGCACAGCCAGGGCCGTGCCGTCTTCGATGGCCTGGTTCGCGCCTTGCCCCAAGTGCGGGAGCATCGGATGGGCCGCATCGCCAAGCAGCGTCAGGCGTCCATTCACCCATTGGCTCAATGGCTTGCGGTCGTAAAGCCCCCACCAGAAGCAGGTTTCCACCTTGGACAGCAAATGGGTGACGCGCGGATCCCAACCATCGAATGACGCGGCGAGTTCATCGCGATCCCCCACTGCGGACCAGGACTCCACGGTCTCACTCGTGGTCGGGACGAAACCGACGTAGTTCAACATTTCGCCCCGGCGAACCGGGAACACCATGAAGTGCTTGCCGTCACCCATCCAGACCTGATGGGCCTCGCGTCTCCATTCAGGGACTTTGTCAGCGTCGATCAAGCCTCGGTACGCACGAAAACCCGCGTACTCCGGCGCCGAGGGCTCAACCACGTATTTCTGCAACACCGAGTTGATGCCATCGGCCCCAATCACAACGTCCGCCTGCGCAACCGTGCCGTTCTCGAAGGTCAACTGCGCTCCGGTCTCGTCCTGGCTGAAACCAATGCACTTGTGGCCCGTATGGATGGCATCCGGGGGGATGACCTTCGCCAACGCATCCAGAAAATCGGCCCGATGCATGCCATACATGCCGTTCCAGCCGCTGGAGTCGGTGGTCAGTATCTTGCCGACGACCGAACCGTCCATACGGTAATACTCAGATCCTGCGCCCACGCGGGCGCCGACGCGCGCCAACGCGTCGCCCAGCCCAATCCGTTCAAGCTGCCTCAGACTGTTGGGATAAATGAAGATGCCCGCGCCGACTTCGCGCAGCTCGCTCGACTGCTCATAAACCGAGACACGAATTCCCCGATGAATCAAGGCCACCGCGGCGGAGAGGCCGCCAATGCCGCCTCCCACAATGGCCACATGCATACTTTTTGACATCACAAATCCTTCATTTTCCGTTTTTTGGCTGTTGGTTATGACTCAGCAATTCACGAACGGACTGGTACTCGCTGGCGATTTCTTCGGCCAGCGCTTGGCGACCGCCCCATTCCTGCACCATGCCGGAGGTGAGCAATTGCGCCGAGATATCGGGATTGCGACATGCCCGCTCCAACGGAGGCAAAATGGTGTCAATGACGTTCTGGGGAACCCCGGCCGGCATGAAAAACCCGAACCAGACACCCAGAATATCGGCTTTGTATCCCCGCTGCCGCAGCGTCGGCACCTCGGGAAAATCCGGGAATGGCGAAGAAATGGCCAAGGCGCGCATCGTTCCGCTCTGGATGTGGCCGCTCAACGCGCCCAATGCCAGAATGACGCCATCGATGTAGCCGCCAAGCAGGTCGGTGATCGCGGGAGCCGCCCCCTTGTAGTTGACCGAGCTCAAGGTGGCGTCTGTCATGGCGTTCATCAATTGAACGCTGATATCGCCGGCGGAGCCGGGACCGGCATTGCCGATGTTGATGCCATTCGGACGTTTCCTGGCGTACTCGATCATCTCCTCGATGGTCTTGAACGGCGCATCTTTATGCACGACCAATACCGAGGGGCTTCTGGTGGTCAGCGCCAGCGGCGTCAAGTCTTTCAAGGGATCGTAATCGGCTGTTTCGGGGTCAATGACCCGCCTGATGGTCAACGGGCTGTTCTGTGCGTAGAGCAGCGTATAGCCATCTTTAGGCGCCCGAATGACGAATTGGGTGCCCAGGGAGCCGCCGGCGCCCGGGCGGTTCATGACCGTGACCGCCACACCCAGCAAGCTTGACAGCTCCTGCCCGATCAGCCGCGCCGCCCGATCCGCGCCATCGCCCGCCGCAAGCGGCGTCACCAGGTTGATCGGCATCCGCGGATAGTCATTCGCACGCGCGATGAGGGGGGCGGCCAGCAGCGTGGACATGCCCAGAAAAGTTCGTCTCTTGATCATCATTTTCTTGCGCCCTGGAAAGTTAACAAGCGGGAGCGGATATCCGCGTCTTTTTCCGGCGTCATGCCAGGCTTTACCCAGATGCGCGATGCGCGGGCGTTTTTCACCTCAAACATCTTGTCTCCTTATCGTTATGCTGCGGTTATTCTATTCAGGGAAGATCTTTCCAGAAACAGCTTCTCCGGATAACATTGTTGCTCCCCTGGAACAATCAAGATTCGGCATGAAACCCCATCTGCTTCATCACGTCCGCGTTTTCCTTGAAGTGGCGAAAGCCGGCAGCTTCACGGCGGCGGCCCTGGCGCTGGAGATGCCGAAGTCGTCCACCTCCCGCAGCATTGCGGCGCTGGAGAAAGAACTCGGCGTCAAACTGATCAATCGCACCACCCGGAGGCTGGTGCTGACGGAAGAGGGGCAGCATTATTTTGAACAATGCAGCCGAGGGATGAACGAGATCGCCATCGCCACCCAGTTGGCGCAGACGGCGCCTTCGCGGCCCCAGGGCGCACTGCGCATGGCGGCGCCCATTGATTTCACCGTCCGGCTCACCGCGGACAAGATCAGCGCCTTTCTTGACCAATACCCCGATGTCACGCTGGACCTGCACTTCACGCCCAAATGGATGGATCCGCTCGTTGAACGCTATGACATCACGGTGCGAATGGGGGACCTTCCCGACTCTTCGCTAATCATTCGTCGCCTTGGCGACCTGCCCCGGCGGCTCTATGCTTCTCCCGATTATCTGGCGCGCTTCGGACATCCCCGCGTCCCGATGGACCTGGCAAAACATCAGTGCGTCTTGCGCAGCGAGCGGGGGTCGGATCAGGTAGAACGTCGCTGGACACTGCGCGCCGCGCGACGCGCCGTGGAGGTGGACGTACGAGGCCGCGCAATGGCCAACAATGTTGGCTTCATTCGCAATCTGGCCATCGCAGGCAAAGGTGTTGCCGTCATGGCCGATGCGTTCGCCGTGCCGGAAGTCGAAGCGGGCCGTTTGGTGCCCGTGCTCCCCGATTGGAGCGCCACCAGTCTGCCGGTCTACGCGGTGATGACATCCCCACTTTTGCCCGCCAAGACCCGGGTATTGCTTGACTTCCTGGCGGACCTTCTCGCGCCGTTCAGAAAATAGACGACGAGCCGATCAGGCGCGGTAGAAAACAAAAAGCCCTGCAAAGGCAGGGCTTTAGTTTGTGAGGCCATTTTTTGGTCGGGGCGAGAGGATTCGAACCTCCGACTCCTACGTCCCGAACGTA
>JBAYOI010000036.1:0-15485 GCA_041678365.1 Pigmentiphaga sp.
GAAATAGATTCGCCCAGATCTCTATATCACCTTCATAAAGTTGACGAAATAAACTAAATAGTTTATTTTTTCAACAAATGGAGAACCGTTGATGACGAGCCCTTATTTGCAGATCGCGCGCACCGGCCCGCTGCTGACGCTGACACTGGCCCGGCCCGCGCAGCGCAACGCCTTGAACACGGCGCTGTGCGAACAGTTGCTGCAAGCGCTGGACGAAGCCAGTCGGGATGAGCACTTGCAGTTGCTGGTCCTGGATGCGCAAGGCCCGCTGTTCTGCGCGGGCGCGGACCTCAAGGAGTTCGCCGGGCAGGCGCCCGACCTTGCGCAGGCGGCGCGCGCGCGCCGTCTTGAGCTGCTGCAGCGGCTTACCCACACGCTGCGCGAACACCGCCTGCCCACGCTGGCCGTGGTGCATGGCGCTGCGATTGGCGCGGGCGCCAATCTCGCCCTATGCTGTGACCAGGTCCTCATTGCCAGCACCGCCTACTTCCACTACCCGGAACTGGCGCACGGCATTGACCCCAGCAGCATGATCCCGATGCTGGCCCAACACCTGGGCCGCAAACAATTGACCGACGTCCTGTGGATGGGTGAGCGTATCCAGGCCGCGCAGGCGCAGCAATGGGGACTGGTCAGCGCCGTGGCTGAGCCCGGCCAGTTGGATACCGTGCGCCAGCAACGCTGCGAACGCCTGCTGTCCTATCCGCCGCAGGCCTTGCAATCAAGCAAGCGCGCCGTGCTGAAAGCTTATCCCCTCTCTTCGTGAACCCGAGCATGAAAACCCGACTTTCCCAACTGTTAGGCATTGACACCCCATTGATCCAGGGCGGCATGAGCTGGGCGTCCTCCAATGCGGAACTGGCGCTGGCGGTGTCCGAAGCCGGTGCCTTGGGCGTCATCGCGGCCGGGCCGATGTATCCGGACGCCTTGCGCGCCGCCATCCGCAAGGTCAAAAGCAGCACCCGCAACCCCTATGCCGTCAATGTGCCGCTCTACAACAAGCGCGCTGCCGAATACCTCGACATCGTGCTGGAAGAGCACGTCCCGATCCTGATCGCTTCGCAGGGCGGGCCGAAAGCCCATATCGCCCGTTTCAAGGAAGCAGGCGTCACCTGGATCCACGTCACGGCCAATCCGGCGCATGCCAAGAAAGCCGAAGAAGCTGGCGTCGATGCCGTGGTTGCCGTCGGCATGGAGGCAGGCGGCCATCCCGGCCCGGATGAGATCAGCTCATTGGTGCTGACCCGCGCCACGGTCCGGAATGTATCAATCCCCGTCATTGCGGCAGGCGGCGTGGCCGATGGCGCAGGCGTTGCCGCGATGCTGGCCCTGGGCGCCGAAGGCGTGCAGCTGGGCACCCGCTTTTTGCTGACCCACGAAGCCAGCCTGCATCAGGCGTATAAGGCGGCGGTGCTGGGCGCATCACTGAATGGCACCGCCATCATCGGACGCGGCCGCTCGCCAATCCGCATGTTGCGCAACGAATTCGCTGAACGCTACGAAGCCGCCGCACGCTCAGGCGCCTCTGACGCCGAACTGAACCAGCTCTTTGCCAGCAGCAGCCTGAAGCTGGCGGCCTTGGATGGCAATGTGGCGGAAGGCAAAGTGGAAGCGGGACAATGCGCGGGGATGATTGATCAACTTGAACCGGCGGGTGAACTGGTTGCACGTTTGATGCGCGAAGCGCGCGAGGCGGTTCATCGCACCCAGCAATGGCTGGAGTGAGCGCAAGGTTCGTTCGCGAGCATTCGCTCGCTCCTACATGAGCGCAGCGGCATTCGTATTTCGCTGGGTAGGAGCGAGCTCTGCTCGCGAACCTTGGGCATGAGGCTGCGATTCGCGAACTGCGTTCGCTCCTACATGAGAGCAACAGCATTCTTATTTCACTTGTAGGAGCGAGCGAACGCTCGCGAACCGCGCCTGGCGCGGCAGGGCTTATGTTTTCCGCTTCACGCCGCTGCCGACGGCATGGGGCACAAGCAAACTTCCGTTTTCCACCTCCAGGCCCTGGAACGGGTCATCAAGCAGATGGGTAAACTCGGCCAGTTCGGCCCCGCCCAACAAGTGCTCAGCCACGGCGGCCAGTTGCAAACCTTGGGCCACCAGTAGGCGCGGCCCGAAAATGGCGCCCATCCGATAGCGGACCCCGGCGGCTTCGCATAAACGCATCGCCATCCAGGTCTGGGTAATGCCGCCCAAGTAGTGCAGCTTGAGGTTGTAATAATCCGCCGCCCCCTGATCCAGCAAGTGCATCAAACCGGTCAGCGAACCAATCGCCTCATCCGCTTCAATCGGCACCCGCCCGGCCTGGCGCAAGCGCTTCAGGCCCGCCACGTCGGCGGCGGCAACGGGCTGCTCCAGCGCTTCCAGCGCATAAGGCTGCAAGCCCTCGGCCAAGCGCAGCGCATCGGGCAAGGCATAGGCCTGGTTGGCGTCCGCCGTCAGTCCCATCTCCGCGCCCACCGCGGCACGTACCGCTTCGACCCGTTGCAGATCCAGCGCCAGATTTCCATCCAGCTTGATCTTCAGGTGGCGATAGCCCTCCGCCTGGCGGGCACGCGCCAGCTCCGCCATCTGCTCGGGCGACTTCAGCGGCAGCAAACGCGTCACCGGCACCTGCCGATGGCGCGCGCCGCCAAAGCGATGATGTAAAGGCTGTTGCAACAGTTGGCACTGCAATTCCAGCCAGGCGGCCTGCAAACCCGAACGAATGCAGGGGTCATCCGGACACAGCGCCTGCCAGCGCGTTTCCCACTCCGCCAGTTGCCAGACGGACGCGCCCACCAGGCCTTCCACGGCGCGCTGCAACAAGGCCGCGATCCGTTCGCTTTGCGGCGCATAGATCGGCGTGCCGAGCACATGCCCCCAACCCTGTTCTCCGCTGGACGCTTCCAACCCGATCAGCCAGCCTTCAATATGGGTAATGGATCCCCGGGCGAACTTCCATTCCGGGTCATCCTGCCGCTGGTGGCAGGGCAGGATGCGCACCTGCGCCAGGGTCGGGCCCGCAGGGCGGGTGTTGACATCAACAGGCATGCCGGGCTCAATCCATTTTCAGCGGAACGTGCTTCATCAACGCGTTCAACTTGCGCGCATCTTCCTGCACAAAAGCCAGGGTTTCCGCTGGCGTCAGGGTTTCCAGTTCAGTGCCTTGCGCTTCCATCGTGCTGCGGTACTCGGGATTGCGCATGACCTGGTTGATGGCATCGTTCAGTTTGTCCACCACGGCCTTGGGCGTGCCTTTCGGCGCGGCAACGGTATACCAGGACGCGGACTCCGAGCCGCCCAGCCCGGCTTCTTCAAACGTCGGCACATCCGGCAGCAATGGCGAACGGTTCTTCGAGGCGTAGGCCAGGGCCACCAGTTTGCCCGCCTTCACGAAAGGCAGCTCGCCGGACAGGTTCATCACGCCCATCTGCGTGCGCCCGGCCACCAGATCGGTAATGGCCGGGGCGGCGCCTTTGTAGGGGATGTGGGTGATATCAACGCCCTTGGCCTGCTTGATCAGCTCGCCGCCAATATGCGGCGACGTGCCGCTGCCGGAAGAACCATAACTCATTTTCTGGTCCGGTTTCTTGGCCAGCGCAATGAACTCATCAACAGTCTTGACGTTCAGGCTCGGATGAACCACCAGCAGGTTCGGCTGGTTGGCCGCCAAGGCCACGAACTCAAAATCCTTGATGCCGTCGTACGGCGCCGGTTGCATCAGCGGCGAGACTACGTGCGAAGCCGCCGTGCCGAACAGCAAGGTATAGCCGTCCGCATTGGCCTTGGCCACATGCGCCGCGCCAATGGTGGCGCCCGCGCCCGCCTTGTTTTCCACCACGACCTGCTGTTTCAGCACCGTGCCCAGCTCCTTGGCCAGCACGCGCGCCACGTTATCGGCCGGTCCACCCGCGGCATACGGATTGACCAGCGTGATCGGGCGCGTCGGGTAGTCATTGGCGAAGGCTTGGCCCGCGGCCAGCGCCAGGCTGACGCCCAGCAGAGAAAAAACCGTCTTTTTCATCATCGTCTCCGTCCCTGAAAGGGATTAAATCACCTTGCCGGCTCGTAGCTCGGCGATGGTTTCCCGGCTTTTTCCGAGCCAATTCAACAACAACTCCTCGGTGTGCTCGCCCAACAGCGGAGGACGGCTGACCTCGGGGTTGTCATAGCCGGTGAATTTGTAGGGCAAGGACAGCGCCTTGAAGCTGCCGAGCTGCGGGTGAGAAAACTCGCGCACCAGCTCCCGGGCCTGCACATGCTCGTTGTTCAGAATCTCATCCACGTTCAGAATGGGGCCGGCGGGCAGTCTCGCCTCGTCGCACAAGCGGCACAGCTCATCGCGCTCAAACCGCGCAATGGCCGCGGCCAGGCCCGCCATCACTTCCTCGCGCCGCGCAACCCGGTTGGCGTTCAGAGCCAGCGCCGGGTCTTCGGCCCAGTCATCCAGCCCCAGCAGGCGGCAGAACGGCGCCCAGTGCTGGTCAGAGCCGGTGATCTGCACCCATTTTCCGTCCTTGCACTCGAACGCCGCCGACGGCACCCGTCCCGGGTGCTCGGTACCGAGACGGGGCGGGACTTCGCCCAGCGCGAAGAAGCGCGCCGCCGCCAAGGACAGCAGGCCCACCTGTCCGTCCAGCATCGAAAAATCAATATGGCAGCCCTTGCCCTGCTTTTGCAAACCGGCGTAGGCGGACAGGATGCCGATGGCGACCCATAAGCCCGAGGTCAGATCCGCGACCGGCAGGCCCGGCTTGACCGGCCCGCCGCCGCGTTCGCCGGTCAGGCTCATGATGCCGCCCATAGCCTGGAACACCGTGTCATAGCCTTTGCGCGGCGCATACGGTCCGGTCATGCCAAAGCCGCTGCATGACACATAAATCAGGGCGGGGTGTTCAGCGCTCAGGCTTTCATAATCCAAGCCATAGCGCTTCAGCGTTCCCACCGGAAAATTCTCCAGCACAACATCCGCCTTCGCGCTCATCTCGCGGACCAGCGCCTGGCCCGCCTCGGTCTTCAGGTTGACCGTGATCGAGCGCTTGCTGCGGTTGAAGGCCATGTAATAGGCCGACTCGGATCCGGCCGGACCGTCCACCCGGGGCTCAAAGCCACGCGTTTCGTCTCCGTGCCCCGGCTGTTCCACCTTGATCACCTCGGCGCCCAGCTCGGCCAGAATCATCGAAGCGAACGGGCACGCCAGCACCCGCGACAAATCCAGAATCACCAACCCATCAAGCGGCTTCATGCCTTGTCCTCCTGACGAAAACCGCGCATCAGCATATTGGTGTCCCGCCCCGCTTCCAGCCCTTCTTGCAAGGTCAGCTCCGCCACCCGGTGGAACAATTGCTTGGTGGTGCTCACCGCGATGGGCTTCCAGCCCGCAAGCGTCTGCGCGACCTCAATGGCCTTCTCCAGCGCCTGTCCGGCGGGCGTCACCCAGTTTGCCAGCCCCCACTCAGCCATTTGCGTGCCGGACAAGGGCTCGCACAGGGCCAGCAATTGGAAGGCTTTTTTGCGTCCGAGCTGGCGCACCAGGTTCGACATCACCACCGCGGCAACAATACCGTGCTTGAGCTCCGGATAGCCATAGCGCGTGCTTTCACTGGCCACGACCAGATCGCAGGCAATGGCCAGCCCCGCCCCGCCACCCAGCGCATTGCCCTCAACCGCCGCAATCACCGGCTTGCTGAGCTGGCTGAAGCAGGCGTGCAGATTCGTGGTCAGATAGCCGCGGTCCCGCACGGCTTGCGGATCATCGGGGACCAGGCTGCTGAACTCCTTGGTGTCGGCGCCCGCACAAAAGGATTTCCCTTCCCCCGTCAGCACAATGGCATTGACCGACCGATCCCGGTCCGCCGTCAGCAGGGCATCAAAAAGCGCCTGGGTCAACGCGGTATTGAGCGCATTGTGCTTCTCAGGACGGTTCATGCGCAGGATGCGCAACGCGCCTTGGTTCTCAACAAGAAGTTCGCTCATGGTGTTCCTTTTCAATCTCCAAACCAACTAGTTGATTTTATATACTATTTAATTGCTATTATCAACTAACTGAAAGAGACGGCCGAAAAAAAACCGCACAGAGCGGCGACGGTGTGGATTTTTTTAGGTGGGTTCGCGAGCAGAGCTCGCTCCTACAGCCAAGGCCAGCATCCTCTCTTTCGTAGGAGCGAGCTTCTGCTCGCGAACCTCAGCGATCAGGCGCGTTTTTTGCGTCGGGACTTGCCCGGCTCGTCCCGCAAGGACGTCAGCATGGAGATGGAATGGCCGGTCAGCTTGTCCAGCACGGTCTCAAGCACCTCCCGCTCGTCCGGTGTCAGCACCGCCAGCAAGGCCTCATTGCGCTCGACCGAGTTTGGAAACACCTTGCGATACAGATTCTTGCCCTTGGTGGTCAGCGACAGCTGAATGCCGCGGCCGTCGGTGGCATCCGCGCCCCGATTGACGTAACCGCGCTCGATCAGGTCGCTGACGCTGCGGCTGGCCTGGCTTTTGTCCAGGTTGGCCTCATGCGCCAGCTCATTCAAGGACAACGGCGAAAATGCCCCGAGCAAACCGATGATGCGCCAATCACGCGGCCCCAGGCCAAACTGCGACTCATTGACCGTACTCGCGATACGGCTGGACACATGGGCCAGCCGGTTCAATCGGTAAGAAAAGAGTTCCTTCAAGTTGACGGGATTCGGTCTTGACATAGCTGCGCTCGTAAAATTAAGGGTCTCTGCCGACACCACCAGCGGTGCGCGCAGTGACCTGAAGGAATTTACCGCACTCCGCCCGGGCTGCCCAGGGGCTCAGCGCGCGGCGCCGCCACGGCGAATCTTGAAACTCGCCATCGCCGTGGCCACCAGTTCGCCAGAATCGTCAATGACCTCGCATTCGCAAAAAGACAGGCTGCCGCCCAGATGCCGAACACGTGCCCTCGCCGTCACCTGCCCTTCTCCGGGCCGGATGAAGTGCAGGTTCAGGTCCACCGTTCCCTGCATCGTCAGGCCAGGATCCAGGCTGCGCGTGGCCAGCGCCATCGCGGAATCCACCATGGTCGCCAACGCGCCGCCATGCACTTTGCCGCGGCGATTGGCAACCAGATCCGTGGCGGGCAGCACCATCACGACCCGGCCCTCGTCCGCTTCCCGCACCTCGATGCCCAGCATCTGCGCAAACGGCGCAATGGCCGTTCCCGCCAGCGGACCGTGCTCGATCAGCTTGTTCGGTTTGCGCAACGAACACTCAGGCGCGTGATCACCCATTTCAAACTCCCAACAAAGGATTCAGACCGCTTTGCGCCACCCGGCTATGCAGGCTACGTCCCAGCACCGCCTCGCACGCATCGGCCACCGCAAGCAGATCCGACAGCTTGATACCGGTCTCAATGCCCATGGAGGCGAACAGATTGACCAGATCTTCCGTGGAGACATTGCCGGTATGGCCGCCCCCGTATTTGACCTTGGCCGGATGGCCACCGACGCCGCCAAAAGCACAATCAAAATAGCGGCAGCCCGCTTCATATGCGGCCCAATAGTTGACCAGGCCCGTGCCGCGCGTGTCATGGAAGTGCGCGATGGGGGTCACCTCGGGCAGCTCGGCAATCACCCGCCCGAACAACTGGCGCGTTGACAGCGGATCGGCCATGCCGGTGGTATCCCCGATGGCCACCAGCTTCACGCCCAGCTCGGCAAAGCGCCGCACGTCGTCCAGCACCCGCTCGGCGGGCACCACCCCCTCGAATGGGCAGCCAAACGCCACCGACACCGTCCCGACCAGCCGGAAGCGGCCCTGCGCCGCCTCGACCATGTCAGCGATGTTGCGCCACTGGTCTTCGCGGCTGCGCTTCAGATTCTTCAGGGAATGCGAATCGCTGGCCGACACCAGCAAGGAAATCTCGTTCGCCCCGAAGCCCTGCTCCAGATCCGCCACCGCCCGCTCCACCGCCCGGACGTTGGCGCAGGTGGCCTTATACCAAACCCCTGGCCTGCGCGGCAACTGACGCAGCAGTTCTGAGGCATCGGCAAACTGCGGCACGACCTTCGGATTCGAGTACGACGTGGCCTCGATCCGCTCAAACCCAAGCGCGGCGAAGCGCTCGATCATCGCAATCTTGGTGGCCGTGGGCAAGAACACGGTTTCATGCTGCAAGCCATCACGCGCAAAGCATTCGCACAATACCACTTTGCTCATCGGTGGGCTCCCGTATTCATTTGATCGGCCAGGCCGAAAATCTGGATGGCGTGGTCTTTCAGCTTGTTTTTCTGCACCTTGGAGCTGCCGGTCATGCCGATGTGCTCAAAGCTGTCGACAATGCGCAGATAACGCGGCACCTTGAAATTGGCGCAACGCCCTTTGCACCAGGCAACCAGCTCGTCTTCTTCCGCCCGGTGGCCTTCCTTCAGCACGACGAAAGCCGCCGTGACCTCGCCCAGGCGGGCATCCGGCACGCCCACCACCTGGGCCAGCTGCACCGCCGGATTGGACAGCAAGGTTTCCTCCACCTCCGCGGGCGCAACGTTTTCACCCCCTACCCGGTACACATCCTTCAAGCGCCCCACCATGCGCAGACGGCCCTCAACGGAGATTTCCCCCAGATCGCCGGTCCGGAGCCAGCCGTCCGGCGTCAGCGCTTTCTCAGTCTGCTCCGGCATTTTGTAATAGCCGCGCATCACGTTCCAGCCCTTGACCTCGATCTCACCCTGCGAGCCTGGCGGCAGCGGCTGATGGGTTTCCGCATCGGTCACCCGGATCTGAACCCCCTCCAGCGGCAGACCCCAGCCCGCGGCCCGCAATTCGAACGAATCCTCCCAGCTCGTCATCGTGACGTTCGGCGACGCTTCGGACTGGCCATAGGCGTTGCACATGAACGGCACGCCCATGTCATCGCGGATCTTCTGCATCACCTCCACGCCCGCCGCGGCCCACCCGCCGCGCAGATGCAGCTTGCTGCGATCAAAGTGGGGATGGCCCATCAACATCAGGAAAATGGTGTCGTTGCCCGAAATCATCGTGCAGCGCTCCGCTTCCAGTACCGTCAGGTTTTCCTCGACATCGAACTTCGGCAGCGTCAGCAGGCAGCAGCCGGTGACCAGGCTGACCAGGATCGACAAGGTGGTGCCCGCCACATGGAAGTACGGGCGAATGCTGAAATAGCGGTCTTCCGGCCGCATGCCGATCCGCTGCGCCACCGCGCGCGCATTCGTCAGCATATTGCCGTGGGTCAGCATTACCCCTTTCGGAAATGAGGTGGTGCCGGAGGTGAACTGCATCAGCAGCAGGGAGTCCAGGGACACCAGCCCCGCCCGGTTCTCCAGCTCGCTATCGGCCAGCGTTGCGCCCGCCTGGATGAAATCGTCAAAGGCCTCGCACGCGGCAGGCACATCGGTGCCCGCCACAATCACCCGCTCCAAACAGGGCAGCGCCTGGCCGGGTAGCCGGGCATCCAGCGCGGGCTCGACCTGGCGCAGCAAGTCGATGAAATCAATGCCCAAGAAACGGTCGGCCAGGATCAGCAGCTTGACGTCGGCGTGCTTCAGGCAATAGGCCAGCTCGTCCGTTTTGAAACGCGTATTGATCGGCACGGTAACCGCGCCGATGCTGGCGCAGGCGTAGAACACCTCAATCCACAACGCGCCGTTGCCAAGCATGACGCCCACGTGATCACCGGCTTTTACGCCATGCGCCATCAGGGCCTTGGCGGTGCGCCCGGCGCGCTGCTTCAGTTCCAGCCAGTTCAGGCGTTCGCCCTGGCACACGAAGGCTTCTTCCGAACCGCGCTGCCCCGCCGTGCGTTGCAGTTGATGATAGAGCGGCAGCGAACCTTCAATCATGCTTTTTCTCCCGCGCCAAAGCCCGCAATCGCCTTCTTCCAGTCCGTGCCGCGCAGGTTCTCTTCGATGGCGAGGATTTCCACCGCCATCGCCCCCTCACGCGTGGTCTCGATGCCCTGATCCAGCGAACGCTTGGTCAGGCGCACGGTCAGCGGATTGGCCTTGGCGATCAGCCCGGCCATGTCATAGACTTCACGTTCCAGCGCGTCCGGCGCATACACATGGTTGACCAGGCCCAGCTTCAGCGCCTCCTCGGCCGCGACCGTGCGCCCGGTGAACAACAGCTCCTTCGCCATCCGGACCCCGACAATGCGCGGCAATCGCTGCGTGGCGCCCACCGTCCCCCAGCCCACTTCGGGGTAACGGAAACTGGCGGCCGACGAAGCCAGAATGAAGTCCGACGCACCGGCAATCTCGCAGCCCGAGCCCAACGCGGGACCGTGGACCATGGCGATCACCGGCTGCGGCAGGCGTTCAATGGCGGCATAGGCCATGAAGCCCTTGATCCGGCGCGCGGAAATCTCAGCGGTGGACATGTGCTGGCGCTCTTTCAGATCCGCACCCGCGCAAAACACCGAGCCCGCGCCACGAATGACGACCACGCGCACGTCACTGTCAGCGGCCAACGCCTCCGTCACCCGCACCCACTCCTCGCACATGGCGCTGTTCAGCGCATTGCGGCTCTCCGGACGGTTCAGCGTGATCGTGGCAATATGGGTATTGATCTCGACCGCCAAGGTCTGCTTCTCTGCATTCATGACATCCTCTTCCAGGCACATCGCCCTCTCCAGTTAGTTGAATTTATACACTACATTAGTTGATAATTTCAACCATTATCGCGAGGAGGAATCAGCACCCCGGCGCTGAGCCACTGATCCCGCTCTTCGGCACCGCAGCCCAACATCCCCATGACCCGGTCCAGATGCTCGCCCAAGCGCGGCGCAGGCAGTTCAGCCATTCCCATCTCGCCATTGATCCGGATCGGATCCGCCAGTTCGCGCATCATGCCTTCCGACGGATGCGCCCGCATCTGCACGACCCCGGAGCCCGCAAAGTGCGGATCCTCCAGCACGCCCCGAATATCCTGGTAGGCCATGGCGGGAATGTCTGCCTCGCGCAGCAGAACCAGCCATTGCGCCGTGGTTTTCTCGCGCATGGCTTCGGCGCGGATCGAAAAATACTCGCGGCTGTGCGCGGCACGCGCCAGTTTGTTGGCAAAGCGGGGATCGGTCCGCATGTCCGGGCGCCCGATCAGATCCATCAAACGGAAAGCCTGCTGATCCGTATTCGTGGTCAGGCAGACATAGCCGTCCCGGGTGGGGAGCGGGCGCGCCTGTGGATCGATCAAGCGCAGATCGCCGGGCTCGGACAAGGCAGGCTCATAGGTGGCGCCGTACAGATGCTCCCCCATCACGAGCGCCGCCATGCTTTCATACATCGGGACTTCCACCTGTTGCCCCCGGCCGGTCCGATACCGGTTCATCAGGCCCATCAAAATGGCATTGGCCGCCATCAGGCCCACCGTGCGGTCCGCCACCACGTAGGGCACGTAGTTCGGCTCAGATCCTTGCAGCGCGAATAAGGAAGCCAGCCCCGAAGCACCCTGGATGATGGAGTCATAAGCCGGATAGTTCCGGTAGGGCCCTTCCCCAAACCCCACCATCGCACAATGCACCAGTTGGGGATTGTGCTGCCAGACCGATGCCGGATCCAGGCCGAGACGTTCGACGGCCTGCGGCCGCATATTGATCATGATCACATCCGCCCATTTCAGCAGACGCTGGAGAAAGTCCTGCGCGCCCGGCTTTTTCAAGTCCGCGCACACGCTGTACTTGCCCCGGTTCAGATGCATGAACTTGCCGCCCATGCCCGGCGTGGGCGAAGGACCGGCAATCCAGCGGATCACATCGCCGTCCGGCGCTTCGATCTTGATGACTTCCGCGCCGCGGTCAGCAAGAATCTTGGATGCGTACGGGCCAACCACGGCCGCGCTGAAATCCACAATGCGAATGCCCGCCAAAGCTTGTGATGACGCGGCGGAGCCAGAAGGAGATTCCATGGTTTTTCTCTCAGGGTTTATCGCGATTCGAATAATCGATTTATCTGTTGAAAACAGCAACTAGTTATCTTATAGTTGAAAACAACCATAGTTGCTTTATTCAACCAAATAAGCCGATTCCTGACAACGGCACAAACCCTCTGCTGAGGAGACGAACATGAAAACCATCCGCCCGCTCACCGTGATTGCCCTGGCCCTGGGCACGGTTTTTTCCGCTCAGGCGCAAACCGCCGACAACTACCCCAGCCGCGCGATTCGCATCATCGTGCCGTATACGCCCGGCGCCATCAATGACATCCTGGCCCGGCGCATGGCGCAAAAACTCGGTGAAGAGCTGAAGCAAACCGTCGTCGTGGAAAACAAGCCGGGCGCGGGCACCGCGATCGGCACCGAGTTCGTGGCGCGGGCTGAACCCGATGGCTATACGCTGCTGCAAGCCGCGGCCGCGCATTCCATTCTCCCCTCCTTGGTGAGCAACCTCCCCTTTGATCCGATCAAGAGCTTTGAGTTCATTACTCTGGCCGCCACCTCCTCCTATGTGATGATCGCCAACCCCGGCCTGCCCGCCAAGAACGTGGCCGAATTCATTGCGCTGGCCAAGAAAGAACCCGGCAAATATTCGTATGCGTCCACCGGCAATGGCAGTTCGGCTCACCTGATGGGTGAGATGCTCAAAGACCTGGCCGACGTCGATGTCATGCACATCCCGTACAAGGGTCTGGCCCAAGGACTGAATGACGTGGCCAGCGGACAGGTTCACGTGACCTTCGGCACCTATCCCGGCTCCATGGCTTACCTGAAGCCGGGACGCGTCAAGGCCCTGGCCACCACCGGCAAAAACCGGATGAGCTCACTGCCCGATGTGCCAACCATTCAGGAAACCGTGCCCGGCTATGATGCGCAGGGCTGGTGGGGCTATGTAGCGCCCGCGGGCACGCCAAAAGCGATTGTTGACAAGCTTCACACCGCCATCAACAAGATCCT
Source organism: Pigmentiphaga sp. (assembly GCA_041678365.1). Taxonomy (GTDB): domain Bacteria; phylum Pseudomonadota; class Gammaproteobacteria; order Burkholderiales; family Burkholderiaceae_B; genus Pigmentiphaga. The sequence continues at coordinate 12,841 of JBAYOI010000036.1, forward strand.
CAAGGATCCGGAGTTCAGCAACACGTTCACGTCTGAAGGGGTTGAAATGCTGGGCACCACCGGGGACTCGTTCAAGGCCCACGTCGAGCAGGAAATGGAAACCTGGGGCAAACTGATCAAATCCGCCAACATCCAGGCCAATTGAATGAAGCTTGCCGACTGGTCCCTGCGTTTCTACCGCATCCCCTACCACCAAACCATCCATTGGGCCAATGCGATTGAGGATGAGGGCGTCTTTGCCCTGCTGACGCTGCGCAACGAACAGGGCCAGTCCGGCTATGCCGAAGGCACGCTGAAAGCCACCTGGTCGGGCGTCTCGCCCGCCATGCTGCGGGCGGCCTTCCACGACGTGCTCATGCCACAACTCAACGGCATTGACCTGAACGATGCCCAAGCCGTGGCCAAGGCCCTCGCCACCATCCCGGAAAACCGGCTGGGCAAGGGCATGCTGGAAACCGCCGTCCAGTTGCTGCAAGCGGCCGCCCATCAACAGCCTCTGTGGCGTTTTGGGCACGGACAACCCGAGGTGGAAGTGTCGTGGACGCTGACGCGTCAATCTCCGGATCGAATGGTTGAGGAAGCGCTGGACCAATACGCCCGGCATGGCATCCGCAGCTTCAAAGTCAAGGGCGGGCAGGGCTTTCAGACCGATCGCGCGGTGCTGCGCGCCTTGAGCGAAGCCCTGCCCCATCACTGCCGGTATGTGGTGGACGCCAACAGCCATTACGCGCCGGATGAGGCCCTGCCCTATCTGGAACTGCTGGCCGAATGCGGCATTGAGTACGCCGAAGATCCCTGCCCGCTGGAGTCACTGCCGCTGTTTGAATCCTTGCAGCGGCACTCTCCGCTGCCAATCTTGATTGATCGCGCCTGCACCACGGCGCACGATGCCGAACGGTTTCTGCAAGCGGGCGCCCGGGCCCTCAGCACCAAGCCTGGCCGCATCGGCATGGGTGAAGCACAGCGCATTCGGCAATGTGCCGCCCGCCAGGGAGCGAAGACCACGGTCGGCATTTATGCGGAAAGCGCGCTCGGCACGCTGATCAATCTGCAATGGGCCGCGGCCTGCCCCGCCGAGCTCGATGCCTTTCCCGCCGAACAAACCTTTTATCTCAGCCTCAAGGCCAGTCCGCTGAAGCAGGCGCTGGCGCTGAAAAACGGCAGGATCCGGCTCCCCGATCACGTGCTGGATGACAGTGCGCTGGAGCTGGCGGGGCTAGCGTTCAGCCTGGACTGAGCGGCTTTCACCCCTTTCGCGAAGCGTAGGCGGTATAGCGAACTGAGTAGTCCCCGGGTTCCCCGGCTGGCATAATGGTTCATCCCTTCCCCTGCTTGCGCGGATGCGCCCGCACAGACCATGAACAAAGCGTTAGACCGGACTCTTTTCACCAGCGGCGGCAGCAAAAAGCTGCCCAGCCTCGGCTTTCTACTGGGCTTTCTGAGCCGCGGCATCAGTACCCGTTTCTCTCGAATGACTGCCCCTTACGGCATTCGTCCGGCACAATTCCCGGTCTTGAAGTGCCTTGATAAGCTCGAGACCTCCACACAAAAAGAGCTGTCGGCGTTATGCGGGATGGAGCAGCCGTCCATGGCCGTCACCCTGCGCAAGATGGAGAAGGAAGGATTGATTGAAAGATCGGTGGATCCCAGCGACGCACGCCGCCACCCCGTCACGCTGTCCAAGGAAGGAAGGGCCAAGCTACGGCATATGTACGCGGTTGCCGACGAACTCTACGCCCAAGCGCTTGAAGGCTTCAGCCCTGAAGAAATCGAGACGTTCACACATATGTGTGAACGTCTCATCAACAACCTCAAAGAGTGAGCCGACTTACTCGACCTTGATGCCGCTCTCCTTGATGACAGGCTTCCACTTTTCGATTTCTTCTTTCATGAAATCAAGCAAGGACTGGCCCGGCATTGCCCACGCCTGCAAACCTTGCCCGCCCAGCCTTGTCTGATAGTCCGGGTCTTCCAGAACCGCCAGGATATTTTTACGCAGGAAATCCGCACGGTCCGTCGGCGTACCGGCGGGCGCCAGAATGGCGATCCAGGTGGGCGCCTGATACCCTGGGTAGCCCGCTTCGGCAATCGTCGGCACATCAGGCAAGGCGCTTGAACGTGTCGTGCCGGTGGTGGCCAGGGCCTTCACGCGGCCGCCCTTGATAAAGGGCAGAGAACCGGCCAGATCAAGAAACCCCGCATCGACCCGCTCGCCAATGACATCCTGCATCGCATCGGGCGTGCCCTTGTAATGCACGGTATTCATCCTGAACCCGGCTCGATTCTGGAACATCTCCGAAGCCAGGTAATGCGACGTGCCCGCGCCAATCGATGCCGCATTCAGCCCTTGCGGACTCGCTTTCGCTTTGTTGACCAGATCGTCCAGCGTATTGATACCCGTGTGCGGCCCCGCCACCACCACGACCGGCCCCTGCGCCAGCATCGTGATCGGCTCAAAATCCTTCAGCGAATCGAACCCGAGGTTCTTGTACAGGGTCGGGTTGACGGTCAGGGCGCCACTGACGCCGACCAGAATGGTGTAGCCGTCCGCGGGGGCGCGCGCCACATAAGCGGTGGCAAGGTTGGCCGCGGCGCCCGGTTTGTTCTCAACCAAGAACTGTCCCCCGGTCCGCTCTTTCAATTTC
>JBAYOI010000037.1:0-15054 GCA_041678365.1 Pigmentiphaga sp.
AACGCCCTGCGCCGACTATGCGGAGGGGGACGATGGAGACAGAAATGATCCGGCAATAAAAAAGCGCCTAACTGAGTTAGGCGCTTTTTCAACGAATCTTTTGGCGGAGCGGACGGGACTCGAACCCGCGACCCCCGGCGTGACAGGCCGGTATTCTAACCAACTGAACTACCGCTCCGCAGCGGTGTTTTTACTGCAACGCACTCTGCTTAAACACTTAAGTGAGTGGCGTCCCCTAGGGGATTCGAACCCCTGTACCCACCGTGAAAGGGTGGTGTCCTAGGCCTCTAGACGAAGGGGACTTCGCTTCAAGCAAGAATTAAATTCTAACTAATTTAACTCTTTTTTGCAAGCCGTCTGCTTTAACTCACAGACGATTCTTCGAGGTGGTGGAGGTAAGCGGGATCGAACCGCTGACCTCTTGCATGCCATGCAAGCGCTCTCCCAGCTGAGCTATACCCCCGTGCCCTGCGAAGAATTGAAATTATGCACAAGTTTTAGATTTTGTGCAAGCGCCCTAGCACTTTTTCTTTTCCAAGCAGCGTTAGCACCGCATCGATGGATGGCGTTTGCGGACGGCCCGTCACCACCAGCCGCAGCGGAATGCCCAAGGCAGGCATTTTGACGCCAAACTCAGCCAGCGTGGATTTCATTGCCGCGGCAATACTTTCCTTGTTCCAGGCCTCCAGCGCTTCCAGCGTGTCGGCAAAGCCGCGCAGCAGCTCGAAGGCGGCCGGGGTCAGGTGTTTGTCACGCAGCTCGGCCGTCACCGCGTCATCATTGAAAGGACCGCAAAACAACATGGCGTCGTCAGCCAGTTGTTCCAGCGTCTCGGCCCGCTCCACCAGCAGGCCCAGCACGCCCTCCATATCAACGCCGTCCGTGCTGCCGCCCCGCTGCTCAATGCGCGGCAGCACCCGCACCAGCAATTCCTGCGGCGGCGTCTGCTTCAGATAATGCGCGTTGACCCAGTTCAGCTTTTTCGGGTCCCACTGCGACGCGGACTTGGACAGGTTCTGGCCGTCAAACCAGCCCACCAGTTGCTCACGGGAGAACAGCTCATCGTCACCATGGCTCCAGCCCAGACGAGCCAGGTAGTTGATCATGGCCTCGGGCAGATAGCCCTGTTCGTCATACTGCATGACGCTGACGGCGCCATGGCGCTTTGATAGTTTCTGACCGTCCGGACCCAGAATCATCGGTACGTGCGCATAAACAGGCAGGGCCGCCCCCAGCGCCTGCAAGATGTTGATCTGGCGCGGCGTATTGTTGACGTGATCGTCACCGCGGATCACGTGGGTGATCCGCATGTCCCAGTCATCGACCACCACGCAGAAGTTGTACGTGGGCGTGCCGTCAGGACGAGCGATGATCAGATCATCCAGCTCCGCATTGGCGATCGAGATCGGGCCTTTGACCAGATCATTCCAGCTCACCACGCCATCAAGCGGGTTGCGAAAACGCAGAACCGGCTTGCGGTCCGCGGGAACCGTCGGCAGGATTTTTCCCGGTTCGGGCCGCCAGGTGCCGTCATAGCGCGGCTTGCGGCCCGCGGCGCGCGCCGCTTCACGCATGGCGTCCAGTTCTTCTGGCGAGCTATAGCAGTAATACGCATGGCCAGCGTCAAGCAGTTGCGCCAGCACCTCGCGGTAGCGGTCCATGCGCTGCATTTGATAGAACGGGCCTTCATCATGGTCCAATCCCAGCCAGGCCATGCCATCCAGAATGGCCTGAACCGCTTCCGGCGTGGACCGCTCAAGATCGGTGTCTTCAACCCGCAATACGAAACTGCCTTGGTGATGGCGTGCAAAGGCCCAGGCGAACAAGGCCGTCCGTGCGCCGCCCAAGTGCAGGAAGCCAGTGGGCGAAGGCGCAAAACGGGTACGAACCGCCCCCGTTGGGGCAGGCGAAGCAAGATCGATACTCATGCGGTGACTCTGAAAGATGGCGGGGGTTGAAACGCTGACATTGTACGAAAAGCAGCCAAAGCGGCTTTTCGCGCTTAATTGGCGCCTGTCGTGGCCAGCATGAAGAGCTTGGTGGACCGGCCGCCGGAGCGGCAGTAAGCCAGGACCGGCGTTGGCAGCGTATCAAGCAGTTCGCCCATTTGGCTGACGTCATCGGCTTGGATATTGGCGCCATCCACCGGCATATAGACAAATTTCAAGCCCGCCTGCTCGGCGGCGGCGCGCATTTCCGCGCTGAGCGGCTGTTCGCGGCCGCCTTCGCCGTCCGGCCGATTGCAAATCACGCTTTTGAAGCCCGCCTGGGCGGCCGCGTCCATATCCTGGGGGCCGAGCTGGGGCGCCACCGCAAAAACGGGCGTAATGGAAGTAAAGACAGACATAAGGGCTCCTGGGGTTCCAGCTGACTGGTGAGAATCCTTAATTATCGCTCAAAGCGTGCCACGGCTTGTTAAGCCTGGCGTCCATACGCTACGCTTTCGGATTGGATCCACAATCACCCACGGCACGCCATGTCCACTCCCCCCAAACGACTCATCATTGCCATCACCGGCGCCAGCGGTTCCATCTATGGGCTGCGTCTGCTGGAGCGCATCCGGCAACTGCCGGACTGGGAGTCCCATCTGGTGCTGTCCGACGCCGGCGTGCTGAACACGGTGCACGAATTCGGCATGGGCCGCAAAGAAGTGGAAAGCCTGGCGGACGTGGCGTATTCACCCAAAGACGTGGGCGCGGCCATTGCCAGCGGCTCGTTCTTGACGGCGGGCATGGTGATTGCGCCCACCTCGATGAAAACCCTGTCCGCCGTGGCGCACGCCTTCGCGGACAACTTGATCACCCGCGCTGCGGACGTCGTGCTGAAGGAGCGCCGCCGCCTGGTGCTGCTGACGCGCGAAACCCCGCTGAACCTGGCGCACTTGCGCAATATGACGGCGGTGACGGAAATGGGCGGCATCATCTTCCCGCCCGTCCCGGCGTTTTACTCGGGCCTGGAAACGCTGGATGACCTGGTTGATCACACGGTCTTGCGGACGCTTGACCTGTTCGGCGTGCATGACCTGCCCAGCAAACGCTGGACGGGCATGAAGCACGGCAGCGTGCGCGAAGGTTGATCAGTCCGAAAAATCAAAAGGCAGGCCGACGTAGTTCTCCGCCAATGCGGTGGAGGCCGCGGTGGAGCGGACCAGGTAGTCCAGCTCCGCCTGCTGGATCTTCTGGCCAAAAGGGCCGGTATCCGGGAACTTGTGCAGCAAGGACGTCATCCACCAGGAGAAGCGCTCCGCCTTCCAGATCCGCTTCAAGCAACGCTCTGAATAGGTATTGATGCCCGCTTCGTCTTTTTCCCCGTAGTAGCGCAGCAGCGCTTCCGACAGATACTGGACGTCGGAGGCGGCCAGATTCAAGCCTTTGGCACCGGTGGGCGGCACGATGTGCGCGGCGTCTCCCGCCAGGAACAGGCGGCCGAAACGCATTGGCTCCGCGACGAAGCTGCGCAGCGGCGCAATGCTTTTTTCAATGGACGGACCCGTCACCAGCGTTTCCGCCGCTTCCGGATCCAGCCGCTGGCGCAGCGCATCCCAGAAGCGTTCATCCGACCAGGCCGCCACGTCGTCGTCCAGACTGCACTGGATGTAATAGCGGCTCAGCGTGCGCGAGCGCATGCTGCACAGCGCGAAGCCATCCGCGTGGTTGGAATAGATCAGTTCATCCGACACCGGCGGCGTATGCGAGAGCACGCCCAGCCAGCCGAAGGGATAAACCCGCTCATAGGTGGTCAGCGCCGATTCGGGCACGCTGGCGCGACAGACGCCGTGATAGCCGTCACAGCCCGCGATGAAATCGCAATGCACTTCGACATTCTGTCCCTGATGACGGTAGGTCACCCGCGGGCGAGCGCTGTCAAAGTCATGAATCTGGACGTCTTCCGCCTCATAGACGGTCTTGAAACCCGCCGCGCTACGCGCGTCCATCAGGTCCCGCGTGACTTCCGTCTGGCCATAGACCATGACCCGTTTGCCGCCGGTCAGGCCGCTCAGATCAATGCGGTGACGCGTGCCGTCAAAACAGAGCTCGATCCCGTCATGGAACTCGCCCTCCGCGTGCATGCGGTCCGCCACCCCCGCGGCTTCCAGCAAGGAAACCGTCCCTTGCTCCAGCACACCCGCGCGGATGCGTCCCAGCACGTAATCCCGGCTTTTCCGCTCAAGAATCAAGGTATCGATCCCTGCCTGGGACAGCAGTTGTCCCAGCAACAGCCCTGACGGCCCCGAACCAATGATGACTACTTGCGCTTGCATGGATGCGCCTCCTTCCTGACTATCTTCACCCCGCCACCGGCGGCAACTGAGACACATCATAAGAAGCAACCCGGATGGCGCTCCATAGCAGAATCACGCATCATGATGGACAATCCGCACATTGACGAATTCTGATTGCCCGCATGAACAGCACCATTCCCACTTATGACCTGTACGGGGAAACCCTAGGAAAACTGTTGCCTGAAGCGCTTCATTGCGAGTCGATCCCTCAACGAAGCCGCTTACACCAGTGGGAGATTCTGCCGCATCGCCATGATGCCTTCATGCAAATTCTGCACATAGAGCGCGGCGGCGCGGAGGTCACCTTCGATCAAACCCAGACCCGAATAGAAGGGCCGCACGCCATCATCGTCCCCGCCATGCAGATTCATGGCTTTCAGTTCTCCAGCACGATTCACGGCTCCGTCTTCACGATCGTGGAACAGCCTATGCGGCAGTTGCTGTCCAGCCAGGATCCTCCCTTCGCGTTTCCCGCCATCGTGCCGCTGCAAGACGCCGCGGACGATCTTGCCTTCACTCAGGCCGCGCATGCGCTGATGGACGAATTCATTTCTCCGCGCCCGGGACGGCTGCCCCTGCTCCAGTCCTATCTGATCCAGATGACGGTGCACCTGCAACGCAAGATGCGGGAGAATCCGCATTTGCACAGCGCATCGCCGGTCCGGCGCGGCGAACGCCACTTGCAGCGCTTCTACCGCTTGCTGGCGAGCCATTTCCGCAGCCAGCACAATCTGGAGTTTTACGCGGAGCACCTCGGCATTACCACCACGCAGTTGAACCGGATCTGCCGCGAGCACAAGGAAACCACGGCACTCGGCCTCATCAATCAGAAACTATTGACCGAAGCCTGCCGGGATCTGGCCTATACCTATTTGAGCATCAAGGAAATCGCGCTGAACCTGGGCTTTTCCGATCCGAGCTATTTTTCCCGGTTCTTTTCCAAGCACCTGGGCCAATCACCGAGCGAGTTCCGCGAACACGCCGCGCAGAACTTCACGACGCGTAGCGCGCCACCCGCTCCAGAATTTCTTGGCCGTAAGCCTCGAGCTTCTTGACGCCAACACCGCTGACCTTGCCCAACGCCGCCTCGGAATCCGGGCGCGAGAGCGCAATCTGCCGCAAGGTTTCGTCATGGAAGATCACGTAGGCGGGCACGCCATGGCTTTGCGCCACTTCGCCCCGCCAGGCCCGCAACGCCATGAACAGCGGCTCCGCGTCCGGCGGCAAGGTGACGGTTGAACGGGTCCGCACGCCACTCCCCTTGCCGCGGGACGCGGCGGGTTTTTCCTTGCGCAGGCGCACGGCCAACTCACCGCGCAGCACGGCACGGCTGCTGTCCGTCAGGGTCAGCGTATTGAAAGCGTCATGGTCCACCGCCACCACGCCCTGTGCAATCAACTGGCGGAGCACCGAGCGCCACTCTTTATCACTTAAGTCCTGGCCCACACCGTACACACTCAGCGCGTCATGCTGATGCTGGGTGATGCGCTCGTTCTTCTTGCCGCGCAATACGTCAAAGACGTGGGCGGCGCCATAACGCTGTCCACGCTCTTTCCACAAGCGGTAAATGGTGGACAACAGCTTTTGCGCCGCCTCGGTGCCGTCCCACGACTCCGGCGGATGCAGGCAAACGTCGCAGTTGCCGCAAGGCGCGATGATTTCACCAAAATAGTCCAGCAAACGCTGGCGGCGGCAATCCACGGTTTCGCACAAGCCCAGCATGGCATCCAGCATCGCGCCAACGCGGCGCTTGTAACTTTCCTCTCCTGGGGACTCATCAATCATTCTTCGCTGCTGGACCACGTCCTGCAAACCGTAGGCCATCCAGGCCGTGGCAGGCAGGCCATCCCGTCCGGCCCGGCCCGTTTCCTGATAATAGCCTTCCACCGAGCGCGGCAAATCCAGGTGCGCCACAAAGCGCACGTCAGGTTTATCAATGCCCATGCCGAAGGCGATCGTCGCCACCATCACGACGCTCTCCTCGCGCAGAAACCGGGCCTGGTTGCGCGCCCGATGCTCGGCGGACATGCCCGCGTGGTAAGGCATGGCGTCAACCCCATGGCTGCACAGAAACTCGGCGGTGTCTTCAACCTTGGCGCGCGACAGGCAATACACAATGCCCGCATCGCCGCTATGTTCAGCCGTGATCAGCTCCAGCAACTGGCGGCGCGGATCGTTTTTCTCAACGATGCGATAACGGATGTTCGGCCGGTCAAAGCTGGATACGAAGTGGGCGGCCTGCGTCAGGCCCAGCCGCTCCGCGATCTCGCCGCGCGTGACTTGCGTGGCCGTGGCGGTCAGGGCAATGCGCGGGACGTCGGGCCAATACTCCTGCAAGACCGACAGGCGCAGGTATTCCGGCCGGAAGTCATGTCCCCATTGCGACACGCAGTGGGCTTCGTCAATGGCAAACAGCGCCACCTTGCCGCGCTGCAGCAGCTGGAAGGTGCGATCCGTCAACAAGCGCTCCGGCGCCACGTACAACAGGTCCAGCTCGCCGGACAAAAAGGCGCGCTCCACTTCCCGGACCCGGGCGTAATCCTGTGTTGAATTCAGGAAAGCCGCGCGCACGCCAAGCTCGGTCAGCGCATCGACCTGATCCTGCATCAACGCGATCAACGGTGAAATCACCACGCCGGTGCCGTCCCGCACCAGGGAAGGAATCTGGTAGCACAAGGATTTACCGGCGCCGGTCGGCATCAGCACCAGGGCATCGCCGCCGTCAATGACCTGCGAAATGACGTCTGCCTGATTGCCGCGAAATTGGTCATAGCCGAAAACGCGCTGCAGCACCTCAAGCGCGGCGGACTCTGCGAGCTCGATCATGCCGGAACGTTCAGGCGGCGCAAGCCTTGTTCAAGATCAGCGATCAGATCCGCCGGGTCTTCCAGGCCGATGTGAAGCCGGACAGCGGGCCCCTCGGGATCCCAATTCGTGGCGCTGCGCACGCTCTTGGCATGGACCACAGTGGCCAGGCTCTCAAAGCCGCCCCAGCTTGAACCAATACCGAACAGCGTCAGGCCATTGACGAAACGGTTCAGCGCCGCGTCGTCAACCGGCTTCAGCACGACCGAGAACAAACCCGACGCGCCCCGGAAATCGCGTTTCCACAAGGCATGGCCGGGATCGCTCTCCAAGGCGGGATACAGCACGCGCGACACCTCGGGCCGCTGTTCGAGCCAACGCGCCACCGTCAACGCGTTGTCCCTATGCTGTTTCAAGCGAACGCCCAGCGTGCGCAGGCCGCGCAGCGCCTGGTAGCAATCATCGGGGCTGACGCTGTAGGCATAGTCATAGGCGGCGAGGCGGACCGGTTTCCAATATTTTTCATTGGTCGTGATCACGCCGATCATCAGATCCGAGTGGCCGCCAATATATTTGGTGCCCGCATGAATGGAGATATCAATGCCCAGCTCGAACGGCGAGGCAAAATAAGGCGTGACCCAGGTGTTGTCGGCCAGCACCGGGATATTGCGCGCATGGGCCGCCGCGGCAATGGCGGGAATGTCCTGCATTTCAAAGGTCAGCGAGCCGGGAGACTCGCAGAACACCGCGCTGGTGTTGTCGCGCAACCGGTGCGCAATGTCCGCCCCGAGGGTGGGATCGTAGTACTCGACTTCAACGCCAAGCGGAACCAGACGCCGGTCGCAAAACCGGCGCGCGGGCGAATACACCGAGTCCGGCATCAGCAAGTGCGTACCCGGCTTGACCACCGCCAGCAGGGCAATCACGATGGCCGACAGCCCATTGGGCGTGGCCAATGCCTGATACGCGCCTTCCAGCTCAGCCACCGCCTTTTCAAACGCGTGCGTGGTTGGCGTGCCATGACGGCCATAGCTGACGGGTTTTTCCGTGATGTCGTGCGGCGCGTCATACGCCTCAACGCTGGGATAGAGAACGGTCGACGTCCGGAAGACCGGCGTATTGACCATGCCTTGGTGATCTTCGGGAGCGCGGCCAGCATGGGCCAGCAGGGTATCGGGTTTGAGCATGACGGTCGGGACAAGGGCGAAACAACCCTCAGTTTACCGTGTTGCTTGAACCTGTCCCGCCCGGCATGGACGCATATGGCCTGCTGGCGCGGACCCCGAGCGCAATAAAGCGCGGGGAGCGCAAGCAAAGCCCGCCCTCCCCGCGTGTTGTGCAGCCTGAAAGACTTAGCTGGCGGCGTCGCGCTTCGGCGCTTTGCGCGCCTGCTTCTCACCGCGCTTCTTCAAGGCGTCGCTGACGGTTTTCTTCTGCTCGGCATTCAACGAGTCATAAGCAGCCAGCCAGGCCTGACGGACTTGCGTATGCTGATCACGCATCAGTTGGCCATCCGCCTGACGCTGCTCGCTCAAGGCGCGCAGGTCGATCACCTCGGCTTTCAGCAGTTGCGTGCGCGCTTCGCGATTGGCCTTGAAACGCTCGCCAACGGCTTCACGGGCGGTTTTCTGCTGGGCTTGCGCCTGGTCAAACAGCGTTTTCTGCTCGGCGCTCAGATTCAGCTCAGGCGCCAGGCGTTGCAGGCTGAACACCGGATCCATCATTGCGGCGCGCGGTCCTTTTTTGTGCGCATGACGCTGATGATGGTGGTGACGGTGCGCATGTTTGCCGCCGCGCTCGGCCTTGCCTGGCTCGGCCTGCGTCGTTGTGGCGGCCGCGTTGTCGGCGCTTTGAGCATGCACGATCAGCGGCGTTGACAAACCCAGGGCCAGGGACAGCGCAAGCGCTTGGAAGGTATTCTTTTTCATGAGGGAACTCCTTGAAAGAGCGCTGCGTCCGTTGCAGCGTTGGACGTATTGTGCGATTGAAATCATTTCTCAACGATTCCAAAATCCGGGGTAGCTGTTTCAACGGATTTCACCGCATTGCCGCTGGGCCAAACAAAAAGGATGATGTCAGCCATGGAAAAATCGCAACGAATCAAGCTTCTGGTGGTGGATGACGATCCCGCATTGCGGCAGTTGCTGGCCGACTACCTGAACAAGCAAGGCTATGACACCTTGCTGGCGCCGGACGCCTCCGACCTCGAACAGCGGATCACCCGCTACTCCCCCAGCCTGGTGGTGCTGGACCGGATGATGCCAGGCGGCGACGGCGCCGATGCCTGCCGCCGCTTGCGCGACACCGGGGAGGACATCCCGGTCATTCTGCTGACCGCCAAGGATGAAACCGTTGACCGCATCATTGGGCTGGAAGCGGGCGCCGACGACTATCTGGGCAAGCCCTTTGATCCCCGCGAGCTGCTGGCGCGCGTTGAAGCGGTGCTGCGCCGCAAAAGCGGTCCCTCCGCCTTGACCAAGGACGCCCCCGTTCAATTCGGCCCCTTCACCTTCAACCCCCAGACGCGCACGCTGGCGCGCGGCAACGAGACCGTCAAGCTGACCGGCGGCGAATTCAATCTGCTGGAAGCGCTGATCAACAACGCCGGTCGGCCGCTGTCGCGCGACCGCCTGCTTGCGCTGGCACGCGACGATGAGAACGGTGAACGCAATGACCGGGCGATCGACATCGCCATTCTGCGCCTGCGCCGCGTCATTGAAGAAGACCCGAAACAGCCGCGCTGGATTCAGACCGTGTGGGGCATTGGCTACCGCTTTGCGCCCTTGAACGGCAACGACACCGCATCATGACGCCTCGCCCTTCCCGCCGCTGGTATCAGCGATTGTCACCACGTTCCCTGCGGACCCGGCTGGTTCTGCTGGTGCTCGGCGCCGTCTTGACGGTGCAGGCGGCCACCGTCATTGCCATTTCCGAATTCCGGCGCCATGTGCTGGAAGACGCCACCACCGCGCTGATGGCCACGACCATCCAGACCTTGCGCGCCGCCATCGAGCAGATCCCGCAAGATCAACGCGCCGAATTCGTTGCCCAGGCTTCGCAAGGCGAATGGCGCTTTGAACTGCGCCCGATCCCGCCCCGGCCGCCATCGGGCGGATGGGGCCGTCCTCCGCATGGCCATCCTGGCCACGGCGCGGATGCGCCCGGCTTCACCGGTCCGCCGGATCGTCCTCGGCCCCCTCAGCGCGACATGCGCTGGGCTGACGACGACCCGCGCCCCGCCATGCGGGACTTCACCCGCATCCTGAACCAAAAACTCGGCCCCGGCACGCGGGTGGCGCTGTCCCGCGGCCCGTCACCCGCCTTGTTCGTCAGCCTGAGCAGCACGATTCCGGCTGACGCCGAAGCCGCCACGCGCGCGTGGCTGGTCATGTCGCTCGAACGTCTGGATCCGCCGGTCCGGACACCGCTGCTGATGGTCTGGCTCGGTGGACTCGGCGTCATTCTGCTGATGGTAGCCGGTTTTTCCTGGCACATCACCCGGCCGCTCACCTCCTTGGCCCATGCTGCGGACCGGCTGGCGTCCGGCCAGCCAGAGCGCGTCGCGCCATCCGGTCCCTATGAAACCCAGGCGCTTGGCGAGCGCTTCAATGCCATGCTGGATGCCTTGCAGGAATCGGAAAGCATCCACCGGACCCTGCTGGCGGGCCTGCCGCACGACCTGAAGGGGCCGCTCTCCCGCTTGCGCCTGCGGACCGAAATGCTTGATGACGCCGCGATCAAAAGCGGGATCAAGCAGGACGTGGACGACATGCAGCATATTGTTGAGCAGTTCATCCAATATGTGCGCGGCACCGACCGCGGCACCTATTACTTTACGCCGCTGGATCTGGTCGAATGGACGCGCGAGCGCGGACGGGCCTGGCAGGGAGCGGGATGCGAGCTGATCATCACCGAGCTGCCCGACGCCGTTTGCCCGATCCAGGGCGATGCGATCGCGCTCGGCCGCATGCTGGACAATTTGATCCAGAACGCGCTGCATCACGCCGCGCCCCCGATCCACCTTGGCCTGCGGATCAAGGCGGACCATTACGAGCTCACCGTCAAGGACCATGGGCCGGGCATCCACCCCGAGCAGCGCGAAGAAGCCTTTATCCCCTTCTCCCGGCTGGATGCCGCGCGCAGCCGCAGCGGCAATGTGGGATTGGGGCTGGCGCTGGTGGACGCCATTGCCAAGGCGCATCATGGTTCGGTTGAACTCCGCTCTCCCAAGGAAGGCGGCCTTGAAGTGGCGATTCTGCTGCCGAAAGACCAGGGATTGTCTCAAGAAGGTTGAACCCCCGCCCGGCATGCGGACTTTCGGTGAATTCATGGCAAAATCGAAGGAAACCTGAGCCAACCCTGCGGTTTGGCTGATTTGCCCACGCAAAGTCAGTCAAACCGCGGCGTTGAGCCCGCCGATGATTCAGAGCCATGACCGCAACCGATAAAAACACGCCTTCCCCCACTCCGCACTTTCTCCGCCACATCATTGAAGACGACCTGGCGGCCAACACCTACGCCACCAAACGCTGGGCGGGCCGCCCCGGCCCCGCCGCCGTCCAGGCGGACGCCCCGTATGACGCCGCCCGGATCCGCACCCGCTTTCCGCCCGAACCCAACGGCTATCTGCACATCGGCCACGCCAAATCCATCGCCTTGAACTTCGGCCTGGCCGAGGATTACAACGGCGTCTGCCACCTGCGCCTTGATGACACCAACCCGGAGAAAGAAGAGCAGCGCTATGTAGACAGCATCATCGATGCCGTCCATTGGCTCGGCTTTGACTGGAACGCGAACGGCGTCGAGCACTACTACCACGCCAGCGACTACTTCGACTTCATGTATGAAGCCGCCATGGCACTGATCAAGGCGGGCCTGGCCTATGTTGATGAGCAAACCGCCGAACAAATGCGCGAAACGCGCGGCACGCTGACCGAGCCCGGCGTCAATTCACCGTGGCGCGACCGCCCCGCCGAAGAGTCGCTGCGCCTGTTCGACGCCATGCGCAAGGGTGAACACCCCGACGGCAGCATGGTGCTGCGCGCCAAAATCGACATGGCTTCGCCAAACATGAACCTGCGTGATCCGGCCATCTACCGCATCCGCCACGCCACCCATCACCGGACCGGAGACGCCTGGTGCATCTACCCGATGTACACCTACGCGCACCCGATCGAAGACGCGCTCGAAGGCATTACCCATAGTTTCTGCACGCTGGAGTTCGAAGACCAGCGGCCGTTCTACGAATGGGTGCTGGACCATCTGGCGGACCTCGGCCTGCTGCTGCGGCCGCTGCCGCGCCAGATCGAGTTTTCGCGCCTGAACCTGACCTACATCATCACCAGCAAGCGCAAGCTGATGCAGCTGGTCACCGAAGGCCATGTGAACGGCTGGGACGACCCCCGCCTGCCCACCATCGTGGGCCTGCGCCGCCGCGGCTACACGCCGGAGGCCATCCGCCTGCTGTGCGATCGCACCGGCGCCTCCAAGAACGAATCGTGGATAGACTACAGCGTGCTGGAGCAGTGCCTGCGCGAAGTGCTGGATCCGGTCGCGCCAAGGTCGGTCGCCGTCGTGCGCCCGCTCAAGCTGGTGCTGACCAACTACCCGGAAGGCCAGACCGAGCCCTGCTTTGCGCCGGTCCATCCGCACTACCCGGAGCGCGGCCAACGCGAATTCCCGTTCAGCCGGGACCTCTGGATCGAAGAAGACGATTTCACCGAAAACCCGCCCAAGGGCTTCTTCCGCCTGTTTCCCGGTAATACGGTACGCCTGAAGTACGGTTACATCATTCGCTGCACCGGCTGCACCAAGGATGCATCCGGGCGCGTCATCGAAGTCCAGGCCGAGTACCTGCCTGACACCAAGAGCGGCACACCCGGCGCGGACAGTGTCAAGGTCAAGGGCAATATCACCTGGCTCAGCGCCAGCGCCGCCATTCCCGCTGAATTCCGCCTCTATGACCGGCTGTTCCTGGAGGCCAACCCGAACGCCGGGGAAGGCGAGTTCACGGATTATCTGAACCCGGACTCAATGGACGTCCTGCAGGGCTTTGTCGAGCCCGGCACCAACGCCGCGCCGGATACGCATTACCAGTTCGAGCGCTTCGGCTATTTTGTTGCGGACCGGGAGGACTCCCGCCCGGAGAAACCCGTTTTCAACCGCAGCACGACCTTGCGCGACACCTGGGTGAAGAAATAAATGACCGATACACCCAGCCTCGATATCAAGAGCACGACGCTCTACGCCATCCGCGTGGTCCTGCACACGGACGATCTCAGCCGCCTGCTGCCCGCGCTTGAAGCGCGGATGGCGGAAGCCGCCGGCTTTTTCGACGACGAACCCGTCGTCATTGACGCCTCACTGCTTGAACAGCCCACGGATTGGGCACAACTGGTGCAGGCGCTGCATGAACACAAGCTGCCCACCATCGGCGTCATGGCCGAAGACGGACCGGTCCTCAACAGCGCCCGCGAAGCGGGACTGGCGCGGGTTTCCCTGCCCTCGCTCGTCAAGCGCGCCCAGAACCGCGCCGAAGACATCGATCAGCTCGTCACGCTGCGCGACGCGGCGGCACCGGAAAGCGCGGCCCCCGCCGAGCCGGATGCGGCGGCGGAACCGGTAGAAGCGGAGGCGGAAGCTGACGCCGTCGAAGTCGTGATTGAAGCGGCCAGCAACCTGCTCCAGCCGGAAGCCTCGCACACGGCGGCGCTGGTGATCCAGCGTCCGTTGCGCTCCGGCCAGAAAGTCTATGCCCGCAACGCGGATCTGATCGTGCTCGGCATGGTCAGCAATGGCGCGGAGATTCTTGCCGATGGCAATATCCACGTTTATGGCCCCTTGCGCGGCAAAGCCATGGCGGGCGCCCGCGGCGATACAGAATCTCGCATCTTTACGACACAATTTCAGGCAGAATTAGTGGCTGTTGCCGGGATATACCGTACGATGACCCAGCAACTCCCGGATTCCATTCAAAACAAACCCGCACAAGTTCGCCTCAGCGGCGAAAAACTGCTCATTGATGCATTAGCGATCTAACAGAGGATCAACCCGAATATGGCACGTATTGTCGTCGTGACGTCAGGCAAAGGTGGCGTTGGCAAAACCACAACCAGCGCCAGTTTTTCAAGCGGCCTTGCGCTGCGCGGGCACAAAACCGTGGTGATCGACTTTGACGTGGGCTTGCGCAACCTCGACCTCATCATGGGATGTGAGCGGCGCGTCGTGTATGACCTCGTCAACGTCATCCAGGGCGAAGCCACGCTGAACCAGGCCCTGATCCGCGACAAGCAGCTTGAGAACCTCTACATCCTCCCCGCCTCGCAAACCCGCGACAAAGACGCGCTGACGCGGGAAGGCGTGGCCAAGGTGCTGGAGGGACTCAAGGAGATGGAGTTCGAGTACATTGTCTGCGACTCGCCCGCGGGTATTGAAGGCGGCGCCTTGATGGCGGCCTATTTTGCCGATGACGCCATCGTCGTGACCAACCCGGAAGTCTCGTCGGTCCGCGATTCGGACCGCATCCTCGGCATTCTTTCGGCCAAGTCCAAGCGCGCCGAAGACAATGAAGAACCGGTCAAGGAGCACCTGCTGCTGACGCGCTACAACGCGAAGCGCGTGGCCGAAGGCGAAATGCTGTCCTTGCAGGACGTGGTGGACATTCTCCGCATCAAGCTGATCGGCGTGATCCCGGAATCCGAAGACGTGCTGCAAGCCTCGAACCAGGGCTTGCCCGCCATCCACCTGAAAGACACCATCGTGGCGGGCGCCTACCTGGACATGGTCAGCCGCTACCTCGGTGAAGACAAGCCGATGCGCTTTGTTGATTACGAGAAACCCGGCCTGTTCAAACGACTCTTTGGAGGAAAGTAAGCGATGTCCTTGCTGTCTTTTTTCCTTGGTCAAAAAAAATCAACCACGGCAGGCGTCGCCAAGGAACGCCTGCAAATCATTCTGGCGCACGAGCG
>JBAYOI010000038.1:0-14813 GCA_041678365.1 Pigmentiphaga sp.
CCCACGCTGATTGATTATCTGCCGCCTGACGCCTTGATGATTATTGATGAATCGCACGTGACGGTCGGGCAGGTGGGCGGCATGTACAAAGGAGACCGTTCGCGCAAGGAAACCCTGGTCAACTACGGTTTTCGCCTGCCGTCGGCCATGGATAACCGGCCGCTGAAGTTCGAAGAATTCGAAAGCAAAATGCGGCAGACCATTTTTGTGTCGGCCACGCCGTCCGCGTATGAGATGGAGCACGCGGACAATGTGGTGGAGCAGGTGGTGCGGCCAACGGGATTGGTGGATCCGGTCGTGGAAGTCCGGCCCGCCACGCATCAGGTGGATGACGTGCTCAGCGAAATCACGCTGCGCGTCAAGGTTCAGGAACGCGTGCTGATCACGACCTTGACCAAGCGCATGGCCGAAGACCTGACGGACTTCCTGGCCGAGCACGGGGTCAAGGTGCGTTATCTGCACTCCGACATTGATACGGTGGAGCGGGTTGAGATCCTGCGTGATTTGCGCTTGGGCATTTTCGATGTGCTGGTCGGCATCAACTTGCTCAGGGAAGGGCTGGACATCCCGGAAGTTTCTCTGGTGGCCATCCTTGATGCGGACAAGGAAGGGTTTCTACGCTCCGAACGCAGTTTGATACAGACAATCGGACGGGCGGCGCGTAACCTGAATGGCAAAGCCATCCTGTACGCGGATCGTGTGACCGACTCCATGCGGCGTGCGCTGGATGAAACCAAGCGGCGGCGCGACAAGCAAATCGCCTTCAACCAAGAACAAGGCATTACGCCCACTGGCGTCAAGAAAGAGATCAAGGACCTGATTGATGGGGTGTACAGCAGCGATGCGGATCAGGAGTCGCAGAAACTGAGTCAGTTGGGCGAGCGCGCAGCCGCCTTGTCAGAGAAAGAACTGGCCAAAGAGATCAAGCGCCTGGAGAAGGCCATGCTGGAATACGCGAAGAATCTCGAGTTTGAGAAAGCGGCGCAGGCGCGCGATCAACTGACCTTGCTGAAAGAACGCGTCTTTGGCACCAGCACGCGGCACGATACCGTTTCCGGCGCGGATCCGGAGGCGGAGTAAGCAAGGCTTTAGCTTTCCTACCACACTCAGGCATAGTTTTTGTGTATATCAAGAACTTTATTTGAAATCTTATGTAAGGGATTGATTAGAATATAAAAACTGTAGAAATCCACGCCGTTTCCTTTATAAAAGTACTTGAACTTACCGGGGTTTTCCCTCACACTCTGGGACATGATGACAAAGGTACTGTTTGTATGCATGGGCAACATCTGCCGCTCGCCAAGCGCAGAGGGCGTCTTCCAGAAAATGGTGAAAGACGCAGGTCTCTCTGACCTTGTCCATATTGAATCGGCAGGGACTCACGCCTTCCATCTCGGTGATCCGCCGGATGCGCGTGCGCAGGCTGCTGCGCGCAAGCGTGGCTACGACATTTCAGAAATCCGGGCGCGTCAGATCAACGCGGATGACTTCCGCGAGTTCGACATCATCCTGGCCATGGATTGGGAAAACCTGTCTCATATGCAGCAGCAGTCTCCCAAGACCTACCAGCACAAGCTGGCGCTGTTGATGCGTTTCTCCAATGATTACGAAGAAGCCACCGTGCCCGATCCCTACTACGGCGGCCCGGAAGGTTTTGCCAAGGTCTTGGACTATATCGAAGACGCTTGCCAAGGCTTGCTCGACGTCGTCAGAAAACGGGTGACGCAATACCAGGCCGCGTAAGCGTCGGCCGTCACCGCAAAGCGCCTCCGGGCGCTTTTTTTTCGCTGCCAGGCACACTTGCTTCAAGACTTCAAGTAATAAGCAAACGGCAAATCAATCGTTATCGCGGCGCGGGCGCCTGACTATAGTCAGGACATGACTGGACTATTCTCTGGCGAGAGCATCGTCGATTGGTTGATCAATAGCTTGCGGCTGGAAGCCACGGTCTTCCATGCGGGGCGTTATTGCGGCGCCTGGCAGGCCTCAACGGCGGGGCGTCTGCTGGGCAGTTTCCATCTTGTGCTGGATGGCCATTGCTGGCTGCATCGTCCCGGTCATCCCTCCCTGGCGCTGGGTCCGCGAGACAGCGTGTTTTTTCTTCAGGATGTGCCGCACCGGCTCAGCTCGGAGCCGGAGGGCGCGGCGCAGCCGCCAACGGCGCCCATGCTGCCGCTGAGCGCTCCCGCTGAACGTAGCGCGACGGGCCTGGCCTGCGGCTTCTTCCAGTTTGGCGGCTCAATGGTTCAATTGCTGCTTGAGAGCCTGCCCGAGTGCATTGTGATCCGGGCGGATGAAGCGGGCGGCGAGCAGGTCAACGTTTTATTCCAGCTGATCCGCCAGGAAGCCGGGGACACGCCGGATCATCCGCCGCCATTATTGGCGCGCTTGGTGGAGGTGCTGTTCTTTTATGCCATCCGGCACGCAACCCGGCAAGGGGGCCCGCAAGCCCTGGGTGTATGGGGATTGGCGCACCATCCGCGCATGGCGGGTTTGTTGACCGACATCCTTTCGCAGCCGGGCGAGCCGTGGACGGTGGCGCTGATGGCGCGCCACGTGCATATGTCGCGGACCAATTTCTGCCGACATTTCATTGAGCTGACGGGCCAGCCGCCCGCCGCGTTCCTGGCGTCATTGCGCATGAGCATTGCCGCGCGGCGCCTGGAGCATGGAGACACCATCGAGCTGGTGGCGGACTATGTCGGCTATCGCTCCAGCGCCGCCTTCAGTCGCGCTTTCAAAAAAATCATCGGAGAGCAGCCCGGCGCATGGCGGCGCGCTTCGCGCGATGTCGGCCCGCGTCCGCTGATGCAATGATGCTTTGCGCGCTGCGGGGTCTGACCGGCGCAGCGCGCAAGCCGCCGCTCAGGCGCTGTCTCCGCCGTGCGTCCACAGGCGGTAGCCGGTGCGGGCCAGCACATCCAGCGCATACCCAAGCAGGCCCACGATAAGGATGGTTGCCATCAGTTCGTCATACGCCAGCCGGTCCCGCGTATCCAGGATGAAATAGCCCAGCCCGGATGGGACGCCGAGCATCTCGGCCGGAACGAGAACGATCCAGATAATGCCGATTGCCAGCCGGAAGCCGGTCAGCACATGGGCGATCACGCCGGGCAGGACCACTTGTGTGATCAGCTCGGCGCGGGTGGCGCTGAGGCTGTGCGCCAGCCGCATCCAGTTGCGGTCCAACGCCGCCACGCCTGCCGAGGTGTTCAGCAAAATGGGCCAGACGGCGGCAAACACCAGCAGGAAAACGACCGGCGCATCGCCAATGCCGAGCATCATGACCGCCAGCGGCATCCAGGACAAGGGCGAAATCATCCGCAGCAGCTGAAACAGCGGCGTGACGGATTCACGGAACGTACGGGACAGGCCCAGGGCCAGACCGACCGGTACGCCGATCAGCACTGCCATCAGCGTCCCCAGCAGAACCCGCTTGAGACTGGCCACGACGTGTGGCCACAGCTCGCCGCTGCCGAGCAGTGAGAGCAGGGCCTTGCCGCTGGCCAGCGGCGAGAAAGTGTTCGCAATCGGTGTACGCGACTCCAGCATGAGAATGCCGACCGCCCACAACGCCACGGCCATTGCCAGTCCGCTGAGCGGGAGCAAGGCCCGCATCCAGGAAGTGCGCGGCATCAACCCAGGACCTCGCTGCGCGTCCAGCCGCCCTCAACGCCGAAGGCCTGCAAGCCGCCAACCGCTTCAATCGCCTTGCGGACGAAGCGGTCATCCACCAAGTCTCTTGCAGCAAAGGCCGGATCAAGTTCCCGCAGGAAGTCCGCGTTGCCTTCAACGTGGGTGAGGCGCAAAGCCTGGACCAGTTCTTCCGTATAGCTGGGGAAGGGATAGGGCTGGAAGTCGATGCGCCGCTGCCGCCAATCCCGGTTGCGGATGATGCCGGACGTTTCGTAGTGGCGGAAGTCTTCCGTGGACAGGACTTTGTTGAGCACGGGAAGGTTGTGCGGCGTGTATTTGCCCGGCGCATCGCGCGCCAGCAGCTTGGCGGTGTCGGCTTCGTTGTTGCGGATCCAGAGTTGAGCCTTGACGGCGGCGTTGGTGACGCGCTGTACCCATTCCGGACGCTCCTGAACGTCCTGCTCGGCCACGGTCAGCACGCAGCAGGCATGGTTCTTCCAGACGTCGCCGGTGAAGCGCAGCACCTTGCCCACGCCGAGCGTTTCCGCTGCGGCGTTGAACGGATCGGCCACGATATAGCCTGCAATGCTTTTGTTGGCCAGCGCCGAAACCATTTCCGCCGGCGGCAGGACGATCAGGTTGACTTCATTGCTCTTGAGCGCGGTGCTGCGCGGACGGCTGACCACTTCCAGCTGGTTTTCGCGCAGCAGGCGTTGCAGCACGATATTGTGGATGGAATACCAGAACGGAATGGCCACGACCTTGCCGCCCAGATCGGTCACGCTGTTGATGTCGGTCAGGACCGTCAGCGCGGAGCCGCTCATGTGGTTCCAGGCCACGACCTTGGTCGGGAACTTGGTGCCATAGCGCATCCACAACGTGGCCGGGGACAGCATGTGGATGACGTTGACCTGCCCAGCAATAAAGGCTTCCACCAACTGAGCCCAGGAGCGGAACAGGCGTGGCTGTTCGGTGCGCAGTCCTTCGGCTTCGTAGAGCTTGCGCTGGTGCGCGACCAGCAGCGTGGTGGCGTCGGTAATGGGCAGGTAGCCGATGCGGACGGGTTGATCGTCGCCTTTGAACGATTGCGCGTAGGCATCGCGTAGGCTCAGCAGCGGCGCCAGGGCGGCGGCTGTTGACAGTGCGCCCAGACGCAGGATGTCGCGCCGTGTCAGGTGGCAGCCGCATTGGCTGCTGGCGCAAAGGTGGAAGGGGCGTTCGGAGGAGGACATGTCAAAAACTCCTTTCTTCAAGGCAGAAATCAGAGATGAAGGGATTGCAGGGCTTCAAGAATTTCAAAGTGCAGTTCGGCGGCGGCCAAGGCCCGGTTGCCGCGTGGCCGCTCAATCCCGACCTGCCATTCCCGCACGATTTGGGCGGGGCCTTCAGCGGTGCGTCCCATCAATAAGATGCGGTCGGCCACCACAATGGCTTCGTCAATGTCATGGGTGACCAGCAGCACCGCCGCTTGCCATTGATGGACAAGCTGGATCAGCAGGCCCTGCATTTGCGAGCGGGTAATGGCGTCAAGCGCGGCAAACGGTTCGTCCGCAAACAGCAGGACCGGCTCCCGGACCAAGGCCCGCGCCAGCGCAACGCGTTGCGCCTGGCCGCCGGAGAGCTGGGCGGGATAGCGATGCGTGTGCGCTTGCAGGCCAACGGCTTCCAGCGCCGCGGCAATGCGTTGGCGCCGGGTGGCGGCGTCGAGCCGGGGCTGGTGCTTGAAGTTCAGACCAAAGGCAATATTGGATTGCACGTCGCGCCAGGGCAGCAGGCTGGCGCTTTGGAAGATCAGCGCGGCACGCGGATGCGGCTGGCGCAGCGGTTCGCCAAGGAAATTGAGCGAACCGTGTTGAACCGGCTCCAGGCCGGAGAGCGTGCGCAGCAGCGTGGACTTGCCGCAACCGCTGCCGCCCAGCAGCGCCACGATTTCACCGGGACGGATATGAAGGGATAGATCACGAAAAACCGGGGCTTGATCTCCGTAGGCATAGCTCAGGGCATGGGCTTGAAGCAAAGATTGCCCCCCAGCGGCATCATTGGGATGCGGCTGGGGGGCAGCCGATGGCTTCCCGGGGGTCGGGGTAGGCATGAACGAACGGACTCCAACAGTGTCTACAGGGCTCAGGCGGATGCGTTTGCCGTGGCGCCGCACTGGTCTTCCAGCAATTGCAGCTGAATTTCAAGTTGAGCCAGACTCGGCGTAATGATGGGAATGAAAGCCGCTTCGCGCCAGCGCCGCTCGAAGCCGGGCGCTTTGCCATTCAGGTAGGCGCGGCCACCCCAGGCTTGCAGTTCCAGCGACAAGGCTTGCTGGACGTGCTGGGCCAGCGCAATGCGCAGGCGGAACAGGGCGCCCGGATCGTTTTGGAACCGGCCGTTTTCAAGCCCCTTGAACAAGATGCCGGCGTCCGCTTCCAGCGCCCGGCCCAGCGCGGCCAGACGGGGCTGCAGAATCGGGCGGCGGTCGGCTTGCGCCTGCGCCGCCGCCAAGCTGGCGCGCGCCAGGCCGACCGACATGCCGCATTGGAAGCCGAGGAACTGGGGACGAACCTGCGGCAGCCAGGCGTTCAAATCGGCGTGCAGCCGGTTTGCTTCGCCAACCGCCACGCCATCAAGCTGGATCGCGGCCACATCGCTGCCGCGCAAGCCGATCAGTTCCAGGTCTTTGCTGCGCTGCACGCCAGCCTGGTCCGAGCGGAAAGCAAAGACGGGCACCGCATCGGAAGCGGAGAGCTGCGCCGCCGCGGCGACGCTGAAACCCTGGCTTCGCAGATTGGTGACCCAGGGCAACCGTCCGTCGATGCGCCATTGCGCGGCGGGGTGGGTGGAGGGCGCCAGTGCTTGGGCCGTCACGCCCAGCGATTCAATGCCGCAGACAAACTTCATGGCGTTGGACATGCCGACGGCACCGGCCCACCGGCCCGCCAGCAAGTCGGGCAGTTCGCGTTCGCGCAATGCCGGGTTGTCGCTGTTGACGACGAATTCGGTATAACTGCGGTGGCTCCAGAGGACGAAGGACGCAGCCAGGGATTGCTCCGCCAGCGCGGCGATCGACTCGGCCACGTCGGCGGCTGAACCGCCTTCTCCGCCCAATGCCTGCGGAACGCCGATGCGCGTCAGCCGGTCATCGGCAAATTTGCCGAGCAGGTCGACCTCGGCGGGGCGTTCGTCCAGCGCATCGGCCAAGGGTGCAAGCCAAGGGGCGGAGGTGTTGGCGGGCGGCGTGGCGGGGGCCGAGGGATCTTCCCCGAGCGCGCCGACGGCAAAACCTTGCAGCTGCGGATTGATCTCGGTTTGCGCCAGATTGTTGGCAAAGTTGCACAAGGTGGCAAGACTCACGCCCAGCACGACTTCCAGCGCCTGCCGCTCCGTATAGCCCGCATCCAGAAAGGCTTGCAGGGCGGTGTTGGGCACCGCGCCACGCGTGGCGATCACCTGGGCGGTGAATTCGGCCAGACCTTGCAGACGGGGATCGGACAGCGCCTGGCCATAGTGAAGGGCCAGGGCGTCGGGCTTGTCGAACACCTTGTTCTTGAGAACGATGGCCGTATGGCCCGCCACGCAGAAACCGCAGCCATGGATGCGGGCGGCGGTCAGTTGCACCACTTCCCGTTCCGCCAGGCTCAAGGAGCCGCGGGCGTTGGTGGCGCCAACGCCCAGATAGGTTTCCAGCGCCTGGGGGGAGCCCGCCAGCACGCCGATCAGATTCGGGATGAAGCCGTTGTTGGCCAGGACTTTTTCAATCAGCGGACGGCTGTCTTCCGGCGCGGTGTCCGGCGAGTAGATGGGGAGACGAGACATGGAGAGGCCAGTACCAAAAGAGAGCTAACAATGCTCAAAGTGTGGCCCAAGCGGTATACCGCTTCTATGCTCAAATCACCCAAAATTCCGTCTGATCATGCCAAATTGCGATTTGGCCTGAGCGCCAGCCACACGCCGGTGGCTGCAATGGCCATGCCGACCAGCGAGAGCGGCGGCAGGGTTTCGTCAAACATCAACCATGCGATCAGCGCGGTGGTTGGCGGAGTCAGGTAGAACAGGCTGGCCACGTTGACGGCGCTGCCTTTGCGGATCAACAGGTTGAGCAGTCCGACGGCCCCGATGGATAAGACCAGCACCAGCCAGCCCAGGGCGAACAGGAAGCTGCCGTTCCAGGTAACGTCCATGGACTCGAAACTGAAAGCCAGCAGGGTCACCAGGATCAGGCTGGGCAAGTATTGAAGCACCGCGCCGGTCCGTAAATCGAAGGTGGGGCAGAATCGCTTTTGATAGAGGGTGCCCGCCGTAATGCCTAACAGCGCCACAAAAGCGGGCACCAGCATGGCGAACAGGGCGTCGCTGGGAATGACGGCAATCTTGTCGGCCACCACCAGCGCCACGCCAATGAAACCCAGGCCGAGCCCTATCCATTGTGCGCGCCGCACCTGTTCTCTCAGGAACAAGCCCGCGACGACGGCGGTCAGCAGCGGCTGGAGTCCGACGACCAGCGCGGCAATGCCGGAAGGCAGGCCTTGATGCATTGAGATAAAGACGCCGCCGAGATACACCGCATGGATGAGCAGACCTGTGACGGCAATATGCAGCATGCCGCGCGGCGAGCTGGGCCACGGCGCGCGGGTCAGCAAGACGACCCCCAGCATCAGAATGAGGACGGCCAGGAAACGCCAGACAAGAAAGGTCATCGGTTCGGCATAGGGCAAGCCGAACTTGGCGCCAATGAAACCCGTACTCCAGAGCAGTACGAACAATAAGGGGGCCGTACTGGCCAGGTTGACCGAGTGGGTGACGGGCAGGGCGGTTTTGTTCATCAAGCGTGGACGCCAAGAATGAGAAAGAGGTGTGTGGTGAGGCAGATTGAATCTAGCCGAGAAGCGACAAAGCAACAAGTTTCCCGGGGAGAGGGCGCAAGCCGCGTGGCAAAAGAAAGCATGCTTGAGCGGTTTTTTTTGAAAAATTTGCGATCCGAGAAAAACTATGTATAATTACGTTCTCTGCTGCTGAACAACAGCGCAGGCACTGCAACACAGCAGTAAAAACGCGGGAATAGCTCAGTTGGTAGAGCGCAACCTTGCCAAGGTTGAGGTCGCGAGTTCGAGACTCGTTTCCCGCTCCAGAATTTGAAAAAAAGCCCAGATTTCGGTCTGGGCTTTTTTGCATCTGCGGTTAGACGACTCTAATGGCTGCTGCCGACCCAAAGCGGGTATTCCAGTGTCCGATCTAGTCGTTCGAAAGCTGACACTCAACGTGCTAGCTCAGCAGCGGCAAAGCCCATCTGACAGGGCGGCATGTTAGGCATCGCCAGTTCGATCGGCTACATCGCTGTTTCCCATCTTGAGGCATGGGCGTGAGTCGATAAGATGATCTGGAAAAAGCACCCCAAATCGACCATCCTCAGCGTTTTTTGCGAGGTCTCGCTTTTGGATTACGAAAGTCATTGTTTCCCGGACCTTGGGTTTGAGGCAACTCAACACATACTCAACAAACTCCACAACTGTGTTGATTTCGGTATGAAGTTGACCGAGACCAGCTGCCTTGGCGCCAACCGCGATGGATCGCTCCCAGAGAGAGCGATATTCCTTGAAAATTGGTACGTTACCAAGGAAGAAGACCTCATTAAATTTTTGCTTCTCGGGAACGATGTTCCCATGCAATAGGTCATTTCGTTCGTTAATCAAGCGATGGAAGTTCTTGCATGCGTCTGAACTGTAGTCCACCAACTTTTCGAATCCGACGCAGTTGATGTGAAGCCCCCGTACTCGCACATCAATGTGCTGACGAAAAATATTCTCCAGCAGCCGTGGGTCAGCCTTAATGTCGGAACGAGCTTGAACAAATATCAGTAAATTGACGAACGCTTCTGCCCACACGGGAAGCATGGATCGAATGCCAAAGCAAAGGCCAAATGCACGGCTGTGAGCTTCACTCACCGAGTCCCACAATTCCACCTGCTCTACAGCTGTGGAGGGAGTGTTAAATCCCTCTGAGAACGGCGAGTTCAAGTCTAATGTGGAAAGCTCTTTGCGAAGGCTGTTTATGGCGCGAGTTAGTCGCCAGTATGGGTTGACGAATTCAGTCCAACGCTCCAACTTTCCTCGAACGGCTGCCATCCTCGTGCCGTGATTTCTCAGATCGGTTTTGACTTGATTGATCAGGTCAAGCCTTTCTGGCTCTCCAAAAGCAAGCTCACCAATGACAAAGAGATCTGTTCGGAAGTTTGTGCCCCAGAATCCAATCAACACTTCACGATACTTAAGAGTCCAGTCCCAGTGAACAAGGTTGTCGGAGTGATTTGCCCGAAGAAAGTTTTGAATGCCATTCGGTGGCCCGAATCGGGCCCAGAAGTAGCAGAACAGGTCAATGGGCTTAAGCTCATTCCTCAGCTCTAAGAACGCTCTTGGAGTATCGACATCGCGACGGTTATTGATGTGCGCAAAGATTTCTTCCGTCGATGGACATTCAAGGGAGTCGAGAAAATCTTGAGGAAGTGGCATGCGATGTTTAAAGGAAAGGTTAGGGTCATATTCTCTTGTGCGCAGGATTCGCGACCCACTGCGGTTTTTCGAGCGACTCAAGCTAATGTCCTGTATAGCAGGTTATCAACTCGAACGAACAAATCGCGGACTTTGGCATAGGCTCATACGAAGGGCCCGCCAGATGTTGGGGAGATCTGTGCAGCACAGGCTGCTGTCGCCAATGAGGAGGGTCGAGTTGTGTAAAGATCAATAATAGTGCAAAATAAGTGCGTATATATTGCATGGAGTATGCGTCATGAGCACCATACTGCAACGACCCTTCGCCGAACAGTTCCGCGAGCCGGATACGCCTTATCTGTCCCCGGCCCGGGTTGGGGAGTTCTTCGGCTTCCAGGTCCAGGAACTGGCCGAGCGTGCCCATGTTCATCGCAATACCCCAACCGCAAGGCCTCAGGCGCCTCAGCTGCAAAAGTATCTGCTGGACATGGTCCGGGTGCTGACCGTCGCCACTGAGATGACCGGCGACAAAAAGCGGGCGGCGTTCTTGCTGCGAAACGAGCCGCTGCGTGCCTTCGGCTACAAGACAGCAGATACGCTCATTCAAGAGGGGCGGGCTGATGCGGTCATTGCCTATCTGGAGTCGCTTGCGGGTGGTGCTGCAGGATGATTCCGGCTATTACCCTCGGCAACGCTGAAGAGGAAGCCTACTATCGCGTCATTACGCCTGTCTATGCCGGCACACCTTTGTCCGGTGCTGGTGCGGCACGCCAGGGTGGCCGTTTCAACCGGCCAGGGCAGGAAGCACTCTACCTGTCGACGGACGAGGCCACCGCACTGGCGGAATACAAGCAGGACAACCCCTGGTTGCCGCCCGGCACGATCTGCACTTTCTTCATCAGCGAGCTGCGGGTGGCTGACTTCAGCGCAGGCTTCGACCCGGATAAATGGCCGACGCTATGGTCTGATTTTTCGGTGGATTGGCGGGCGGAATGGTTCGGGAAGTCCATCGAGCCACCCACTTGGTACATGGCCGACGATGTGGTGGCCGAGGGACTGGACGGCATCCTGTTTCCGTCACAAACCCACCTTGGCGGAACCAATCTGGTGATCTACCAGAGCTCGATTCGGCTAGCTACCCAACTGCGCGTATACGATCCTGGCGGCGCATTAGGGAAAATTGCGCCGTTAGGCAACACGTGAACAAGCCATCAAGGCCATGGACGATTCAAAAAAGCCGAAACCCTTTGTGTTTCGACTTTTTTCCTTCCATCAATATCGTGTCTTACGCTTGCACCGCCTGCACCAATGCGCTCAGCGTACGCGGTGCGGAAGCGAAGAACACGGCGCGATCAAGCCCTTTTTGATCCATCCTATAACCGGACACCGGGCCAGCCAAGGCAGTATGAAGCGGTGAGCTAAACTCATAAACGGCGATGAAGGCCGCCAGGCCGCGCCGCCATTGCGCGTGACCACGTCATTTTTTGGACTCTACGCATGCATACCGTTGAAGTGGTGCTTCTGGTGCTGATGCTCGGCGCGTTGACGGGCATTGTGGCCCGCTATATCCGCGCCGTTCCGTTGCCGTTGATCCAGATCGGCCTGGGCGCCGCCATTTCCTGGCCGCAGCAAGGCTTGCACATCGCCTTTGACCCTGAGCTGTTCCTGTTGTTGTTTATTCCGCCGCTGTTGTTCGCCGATGGCTGGCGCATTCCCAAGCGTGAATTCTTTGCGCTCTACAAGCCGATCTTGAAGCTGGCGTTCGGCCTGGTGCTGTTCACCGTGATCGGCTTGGGCTATCTCATTCATTGGATGATTCCGGAGATGCCCCTGACCGTTGCTTTCGCGCTCGCGGCGGTGGTGTCTCCCACTGACGCGGTGGCGGTGTCGGCCATCACGCGCAAGCTGGGGATGCCCCCGCAAACCATGCATGTGCTGGAAGGAGAGTCGCTGCTCAATGACGCGTCGGGGTTGGTGGCGCTGAAGTTCGCTGTGGCGGCCACGCTTACCGGGCTGTTCTCGTGGACCGACGTGGCGAAAGATTTCCTGTGGATGGCGCTGGGCGGGCTGGGTGTGGGAGCCTTGATCGGCTGGGGCTTTGCCGTGGTGCGCGACCGCGTCACGCGCAAGCTCGGCGACGTGGCCGCCACCCAGATGGTGCTGCTGCTCTTGCTGTTGCCCTTTGCGGCCTACATCCTGGGCGAACAGATTGGCGTCTCGGGTATTCTGGCGGCGGTTGCCGCCGGCATGACGACCAATTTTGCCGATCTCAACCGCAGCGAGTTCATCGCGGAGCGCATGCAGCTGGAAGGAACCTGGACCATGGTGGAGGCGGCCTTCAATGGTGCCATCTTCCTGTTGCTAGGTCTCCAGCTTCCTTCCATCATCGGCGTGACGCTGCAACACGCCGGTCACGCTTGGTGGATACTTGTCAGCCAAGCGGCGGCGATCTCTCTGGCCTTGCTGGTGCTGCGTTGGGTCTGGCTCACCGTTGGGGTGCAAAGCAGTCTTTGGCGCGCGCACTGGGAAGGAAAGCTGGTCGAAAGTCCTTCAAGGTTGTTGACCCTGGCCACCACACTGGCTGGGATACGCGGCGCGGTGACGTTGGCCGGTGCGCTCTCGGTCCCGCTGTTCCTGAATAACGGCCTGGCTTTTCCGGGCCGTGAACAACTGATTTTTCTGGCCACCGGTACCATTCTCTTCACGCTCTTGATTGGGAGCGTCGGGCTGCCGCTGGTGTTGCGCGGCCTGCCACCCAGCAGCGAGCCCGCTTCGGCAATGGAGGAGCGCCACGCCAGACTGGTAGCCTGCCACGCCGCCATCGCCAGCCTGCTGCTCGACAAGCAGCAGGTTGAGTCCGCCAATCCGCAATGGCTCGCCCAGTATCAGGAGTCCGCCGGTCTGTTGACGGAGGAATACCGCAGGCGCATTGGCTTGCTTGATGACCCAACGCCCGAGACACCCGAAGCGCAAGCGGAAGCCCCCGACATGGTTCGCCAGCGACGCCAGCGCTACGTTGTGGAGCTGGAGCTGCGGCAGAAGGCGCTGCACGTTGAACGTGACACGCTTTATGCCGAAAGACAGGCCCAGCGCATCAACGATGAATCGCTGCGCAGCCTGGTTGCCGAACTTGATCTGGCCGAGGTTGCCTTGCGCAAGCGGCTCGCGTTGGCCCGTCGTGCCGTTGATACGATTGCCTCCACTGACCCGCTTGCCTCGAGCCGCGATCAGCCCCTCGGATAGATTAAGCGCAAACTTCGCCATCTTTCACGATTCGCGCCAGCGCCTCGACGTCGACATCGTCGATCTGCTCAGGGCGCAAGAAGCGCTGGGCATAGGACTGCCAGGTCCGGCTATGCAGGAAATACAGGTACAGCTCGCCGTCAAGATGCCCCTCCTTGCCCATGAACGCCATGATGTGCAGTGATTCGGACAGGCGTTTGGCCGGCTTGTAGGGCCGGTCCGCCGCCGTCAGGGCCTCGAAGACGTCGGCCAGCGCCATGATGCGGTCGGTGACCGGCAGGGTTGCCGCAGGGATCCGGCGCGGGTAGCCGCTGCCGTCCATCTTTTCGTGGTGGTTGGCGGCAATGTCCGGCACCCGTGACAGGTGTGCGGGCCAGGGCAGTTTCTTGAGCATGGTCAGGGTCTGCACGATGTGGTCGTTGATGGCGAAGCGATCTTCGTCAGTCAGGGTGCCGCGGCGGATGCTCAGGTTGTGCAGTTCGCCCAGGTTCTGCCGGTGTGCGGGCAGGGTCATGTCGAAGCCCAGGGTGTTGCGAGGATCGTTGCGCTCCACGGGGGGCTTGCGTTCGTGCCAAGGCAGCCGGTGCTCCGGCCGGTCGGCCAACAGAGGCTCCTGAACCGGCAGCGCGGGCGAAGGACCACGGACCCGCTCCAGGTGCCGCCGCGCTTCAATGCCCAGGCCCAGGCTATCGTCGAACTGGCGCAGCCAGGTGGTCTTGCTGATCTGCTGCAGACGGGCGATTGTCTCGTCTCCAAGGAACTCGCCGCCGAGGTTGCAGGTGGCCACAAAATGGAAGTCGTCGTGGAGCTGGGCCTGGCGTTCGTTGCGGGCGTCTGCCGCCGCCTCAGCATCGTGGCCCGCTAGCAAAGCCCGCAGGTAGTCGATTTCGGCATCGCGCCAGAGTACCTCGAAACGCATGCGTATTTCGTGGATGCGGTCGTAGATGGTTTCCAGTTTGGTGGCCTTGTCAACGATGTGCTCGGGGCTGGTGACTTTGCCGCAGTCGTGCAGCCAGGCCGCAAGATGAAAGGCGTAGCGGTCGTCCTCGTCGAGCTTGAAGTCCGCATAAGGTCCGCTGGTCTCGGCGGCCAGACGGTCGGCCAGCATGATGGACAGTTTCGGGACGCGTTCGCAGTGGCCGCCGGTATACGCGCTCTTGGCGTCAATGGCATCCGCCAGGACGCGGATCACCGCATCGAACAGCTGGCGCTGCGCCTGTATCAACTGGCGGGTCTCAATGGCCACCGCCAGCATGCCGGTGAGACGCTGGGTGAAGGCCTGGAACTCGGGCGAGGCATGGTCGCGGTCTCCGCTATGCAAGAGCACCAGCAGCCCCTCCAGTTGGCCTCGGCGTCCGCGTAGTTCGAAGTCGGTCCGCTGGTAGGCGGTTTCCGCCGCCGGGCCGCTGCTTTCGCTGACGTAGTGCAGGGTTGCCGCCAGGGTCTCCTGGGGGCCGACCG
>JBAYOI010000039.1:0-14442 GCA_041678365.1 Pigmentiphaga sp.
CAAGCTTTCATTTGGGGTGTTTTGGATTTACTCAAGAGAAAAGCAAGATAATGGCACTACGCGCAGAGGTTTATAAAGCCCTATTACAGGTGGCGGACATGGATCGCCACATCTACGAGGACTTTAATTTGATCCTTGCCCGTCATCCCTCCGAAACCGAAGAGCGCCTGATGGTGCGCGTGTTGGCGTTCGCGTTGAATGCATCGGATGGATTGCAGATGGGCAAGGGGATTTCAACGGAGGACGAGGCGGATCTCTATGAAAAAGATCCGACCGGCGCGGTGAAAACCTGGATTCAAGTGGGGCTGCCGGATGAGAAGTGGTTGAAGAAGGCCAGCGCCCGTGCGGAGCAGGTACTGCTTTACATCTATGGCAAGAACGCGGCGCTATGGTGGACAACGCATCAGCAGGCATTGAAGAAGATAAAAAAACTGCGTGTTTATGGCCTTGACCCTGAGACCACGAAGCAAGTGGCTGCGCAGTGTGCGCGGAATATGAGTTTGCAATGCCAGATTCAAGACGGCGAGCTGTGGCTGACCCATGCCCAAGGCTCCTTGTCACTCCGCCCCGAGTTGCTATGGCCTTGCGAATGATCTAAAACAAAGTCAGCCCAATACCCTGGGTAGCGAGTATGATTTTGTTCAGTTCATCATGAACTGAAAACGTTTGTCGTGTGCTGTGCTTTGGTGTGCGCCCGGACGGGGGCGCATTCAGTCAAAACATTGTTGCGTGTTCTTCAAAGGCGGTGAGGCCCCTGGTTTCACTATTGATTAACAACGGGATGTTGGCCACCTGTCCAAGCGCATGCCTCACGTGAAGAACTCCAGTCCATTGGCTGGAGTTCTTCACGTGGGGCCAAAGCAGGACGATTCACGCGGCGCCGCAAAAGCGTCCGTCAAGGTGGCGGAGAGTCGTCGGCCAGTGGCTGGGGTTCTTCTCCCGCGATGAGGGTGTTTTCATGAATATTCTGTATTCGCAGGCTGAGCGCAAACTTGCTGAACTGCCTTTTCCAATCAGGGCGGTTCTACCGGATGGAACGGTGCTTGGCGCCGCCAACCCGGAAGTGACGTTGCAGGCGCACTCGCTCAGTGCCATTAATCATTTGATCAGCGGCAATATCGGGCTGATCGGAGAGGATTATGTGGAGGGCCGGATCGGGCTGGAAGGCTCAATGCGCCAATTGATGGCCGCGGCGCAGGCAATCATGGGAGACAGTCCGGTCAAGCCTGCGAATGCCAACTGGTTGGCCAAGATAAAGCGGCGCAGTCAATCCGTTTTGCAGCATACCCTGGAAAAGGATGCCAGCCAGATCCAGTTTCACTACGATTTATCCGATGATTTCTACGGCTTGTGGCAAGATCCCCGGCGTGTCTATTCTTGTGCATATTACAAAGAGCCGGGCTATTCCCTGAGCCAGGCGCAAGACGCCAAACTTGACCATATCTGCAGAAAGCTGCGCCTCCAGCCCGGTGAGCGCTTTCTTGATATTGGCGCGGGCTGGGGCGGTTTGCTGCTATGGGCGGCCGAAAACTATGGCGTTGATGCCACCGGCATTACCTTGTCAAAAAATCAGCATGCGCACGTTAATGCCTTGATTGAACAGAAAGGCCTGAGCGGGCGCGTCAGGATGCTGCTGCTTGATTATCGCAAGCTGGATGACAGCGACCCGTTCGATAAGATTGCGTCGGTTGGCATGTTCGAACATGTCGGGCGCAGCAACCTGCCGCTTTATTTCTCTCGTTTGCACCAGTTGATCCGCCCCGGCGGCCTGATCTTGAATCATGGCATCACCGCGGGCGGCACGGAAAATTCGCAGCTGGCTTATGGCATGGGGGACTTCATTGATAAATACATTTTCCCTGGCGGCGAGCTGGTGCATATTGGCAAGGTGCTGGAAAGCGTGACCGAGGGCGGTCTGGAAATGGTGGATGTTGAAAACCTGCGTCCGCATTATGCGCGCACGCTCTGGGCCTGGAGCGACAATCTGGAGCGCCAACTCGACAAGGCCCATGAAATCCTGACCGGAGAAGCCGGGGCAAAATCGGTGCGCGCCTATCGGCTGTATCTGGCGGGCTGCGCCATGGGCTTCGAACGGGGATGGATTTCGCTGCATCAGGTGCTTTGCCAGAAGCAGCGCTACTTCGATCACCAGGAGCTTGATGGCCCGGCGGGCCAGACCTATCCTTTCCGCCGGGACTATATCTACGATTGACCACGGGCCCAAGCGCCAGCCTCGTCCACCTCACGGCGGCATGGACGCGCCCGGGCGGTCAGCGCGGGCGCGGGGCGGCGGGCCTCAGAGCCGGGCCGCCGAAAAGGTATCGCAACGGGCCGGGTCGCCCGTCTTGAAGCCTTGCTCAAACCACCGCACCCGCTGCGCGGAACTGCCGTGGGTGAAGGTATCCGGCACCACATAGCCCTGCGAACGTTTTTGAAGGCGGTCATCGCCAATGGCCGCCGCGGCGTTGATGGCCTCCTCAATATCGCCGCTTTCAATAATGCCTTGGTAATGCTGGGCATGGTAGGCCCAGATGCCCGCAAAGCAATCCGCCTGGAGTTCCGTGCGGACGGACAGCGCATTGGCTTGTTGGGCATCGAGCTGCGCTTGCTGGCGCTGGACTTCGCGGGAAATACCGAGCAGGTTCTGCACGTGATGGCCGACTTCATGCGCAATCACGTAAGCCTGGGCAAAGTCGCCGTTGGCGCCAAGCTGGGTCTGCATGTCGTTGAAAAAGCGGGTGTCCAGATAGACTTTGTTGTCACCGGGGCAATAGAAGGGGCCCATGGCCGATTGGCCCGTGCCGCAGGCCGTGGGGGTGGCGCCGCTGAACAGCACCAGCCTGGCTTCCTGATAGGACTGGCCCGATTTCTGAAAGATGGCCTTCCAGGTGTCCTCGGTGCCGGCGAGAACTTTTGAAACCAATTGATAGTCAGCGTCCGTGGCCGGTGTGGTACTAGAAGAGGGGGCGGGCGCGTTGTCCGCCATATTCAGTACGACGTTTGGATCAACGCCGAAGTACATGGCGACCAGCGCCAGCACGATGGTGCCGATGCCGATCGAGCCTGTGCGCCCGAGTCGGGGACCTTGCTGACGGCGGTCTTCAATATTGGCGCTTTGGCGACGATGATCAAGCCGCATAAGGGTTCTCCGAAGCGGGACGGGCAGAGGCAAAGTGACCGGAGATTGTCATCAATCTCCGGTCACTTTGTCCTTATAAAATTGTATCTGTTTATCGATGCTTTCTTTACAAACAAACATGAATGTTTGTAAACTTCGGGTTTGCCCTGAAACGACATTCAGCGTTTCTCGACCCCGCCACGGGGTCGCCCGGCAGTCTTCTTTTGGCACGCGCCGCATTGCCTGCGCGTCCCTTTTCTCTATTTTGCATTGCTCGGACTTCATTGCATCAAGGACCACCATGCACCGTAAACAACCTTCTTATGCCTTGGGCGCGCTATCCCTTGCTGTTCTCGTGACCTTGGCCGCCTGCGGCAAATCCGACCCCGCCGCCGATCAACATGCCGCACCGCCGCCGCTGGCCGTTGGCACGGTGACGATTACGCCCAGCAAGGAAGCGGTGGTCAATGAGTTGCCCGGACGTCTGGAAGCATCCCGTGTGGCCGAAGTCCGGGCGCGCGTGGCGGGTGTGGTGCTGAAGCGCGCTTTCCGGGAAGGGGCGGACGTCAAGGCGGGAGAGGTGCTTTTCCAGATTGATCCGGCGCCTTTCCAGGCCGATTACCAAAGCGCACAGGCCAACCTTCAGCGAGATGAGGCCAATCTGTATCAGGCCAAGGTCCTGGCGGAGCGCTATGAGCCGCTGGTGAAGGCCAATGCGGTGTCAAAGCAGGAGTATGACAACGCCGTGGCCGGCTTCAAGCAGGCGCAAGCCGCTGTGGCGGCTTCGCGCGCCGCCGTGGTGAGAAGCAAGCTGAGCCTGGATTACGCAACGGTCAAGGCGCCGATTTCCGGCCGTATCGGCCGAGCGCTGGTAACGGAAGGCGCCTTGGTTGGTCAGGGCGAAGTTACGCCGCTGGCCACGGTTCAACAGCTGGATCCGATCTACGTCAACATCACGCAGTCGGTCTCGGAGCTGAACCGTCTGCGCAGCGCTTTTGACGCCGGATCAATCAAACGCGTGGCGGAGAATGAGGCGCGGGTGTCGCTGGTCATGGAGGACGGGACGGTTTACGGCCAGTCCGGCCGCCTGCTGTTCTCCGATGTGTCGGTTGACCCGACCACCAACCAGGTGACGTTGCGGGCGCTGGTACCGAACCCGCAGATGCGTTTGCTGCCGGGCATGTACGTCCGGGCGCGCGTTGAGCAGGGCGTGGATGAGGCCACCATTACCGTGCCGCAGCAGGCGGTGCAGCGGGATGCGGGCGGCGGTTCGTCAGTGTTCGTGGTCGGCGCCGAGAACAAGGTGGAAGTGCGGCCGGTCCAGACCGGCTCGGCCTTGGGGGACCGCTGGGTGGTGACGTCCGGTCTGCAAGCCAACGATGTCGTCATCGTGGAAGGATTCCAGAAAATCCGTCCAGGCGCGCCGGTTGAGCCCGTGGCCTGGAAAGCGCAATCAGAAAGCAATGTTCCTGCTTCGCCGGCAGCTCAGTAATCACGCGGCGGTCCGGCGCCATCGCGTGATGCCGGACAGTCAGGCCAGCTTTTAAAGAGAGTCATCAACCATGTCTCAGTTTTTTATCCATCGGCCCGTGTTTGCCTGGGTCGTTGCGCTATTCATCATTCTGCTCGGGCTATTGGCCTTGCCGCAGTTACCCGTGTCGCAATATCCAGCGGTTGCGCCGCCGGTCATTTCGGTTGACGCGACCTATCCCGGCGCCTCCGCCCAGACCGTTTCGGACAGCGTGACCTCGCTGATCGAAGACGAACTGAACGGCGCCACCGGCCTGCTTTACTTCCAGTCCGAGAGCA
This sequence comes from Pigmentiphaga sp., assembly GCA_041678365.1. Taxonomy (GTDB): domain Bacteria; phylum Pseudomonadota; class Gammaproteobacteria; order Burkholderiales; family Burkholderiaceae_B; genus Pigmentiphaga. Next base: position 4,928 of record JBAYOI010000039.1, read on the forward strand.
ACTCCTACGGCCGTGCGCAGATCGATGTCACCTTCTCGCCCGGGACCGATCCGGACATGGCGTCGGTTGACGTGCAGAACCGTATCAAGCGCGTTGAATCGCGCATGCCCGCCGCGGTCATGCAGCAGGGCATCCGTGTGGAAAAAGCCAGCACCAACTTCCTGCTGGTCGGGACGTTGTCGTCAAAATCCGGACAAACCGATGCCGTGGCGCTCGGTGATTACCTGACGCGTAATGTCCTGTCCGAGTTGCGGCGGGTGCCGGGCGTCGGCAAGGTCCAATTGTTCGCGTCGCAGCGCGCGATGCGGGTCTGGATCGATCCGAGCAAGTTGTTGGGCTTTGGCTTGTCCACGGCGGACGTGAATGCGGCTATCCAGGCGCAGAACGCGCAGGTGGCGGCGGGCGCCATCGGCGATCAGCCGAATGCGCCCGATCAGCAGATCACCGCGACGGTCATCGTGCGCGGACAGCTGGAAACCCCGGAGGAATTCGGCAGCATCGTATTGCGCGCGAACGCGGATGGTTCGGTCGTGCGTCTGCGTGACGTTGCCAAAGTGGAGGTCGGCGCGGAAACCTATCAGTTCACGTCCCGCCTGAATGGCCAGCCCGCGTCTGCGTTTGCGGTGCAACTGGCGCCGGGCGCCAACGCGCTGTCGGCCGCCACCGGTGTGAAGGCCAAGCTGGAAGAGTTGTCGCAATACTTCCCCGACGATTATGCGTACGGGATTCCCTACGACTCCACGCCGTTCGTGGAGGCATCGATTGAAAAAGTCATCCACACGCTGATCGAAGCCATCATCCTGGTGTTCCTGGTGATGTTCCTGTTCTTGCAGAACTTCCGCTATACACTGATCCCGACGCTGGTGGTGCCGATTGCGCTGCTGGGCACGTTCGCCATCCTGTATGCGGCGGGTCTGTCGGTCAACGTGCTGACCATGTTCGGCATGGTGCTGGTGATCGGGATTCTGGTGGATGACGCCATCGTGGTGGTGGAAAACGTCGAGCGCATCATGGTGGAAGAGGGCTTGCCGCCCGTCCAGGCCACGCAGAAGGCAATGAAGCAGATTTCCGGCGCCATCGTCGGGATTACGCTGGTCTTGTCGGCGGTGTTCCTGCCCCTGGCCTTCATGAGCGGTTCGGTGGGCGTGATCTACCGGAACTTCGCATTGACCATGGCGACCTCGATCATTTTCTCGGGCTTCCTGGCCTTGTCGCTGACGCCCGCTCTGTGCGCCACGCTGTTGAAACCCATACCGAAGGGCCATCACGACGAGAAAAAAGGGTTCTTTGGCTGGTTCAACCGCGGTTTTGCCAGAACCACCAATGGCTATGAGAACTGGGTGAGCCGCATCGTGGCCAAGACTGGCCGTTGGATGCTGTTGTATCTGGCGCTGGTCGCGATCCTGGTGTTCACGTTCGGCCGCTTGCCATCGAGCTTTCTGCCCACGGAAGATCAGGGCTATGTGATCAACGATCTGCAAGCGCCGCCGGGTGCAACGGCCAACCGCCTGCTGAACTCCACGGAGTTCATGGAGCAGCACTACCTGAACCGTCCGTCGGTTGAGAACGTGATTACCATCATGGGCTTCAGTTTCTCCGGCATGGGACAGAACTCGGGACTGGCCTTCGTCACGCTGAAGGATTGGTCCGAGCGTGGCGCGGAGGAAAGCGCGCAGGCGGAGGCAGGCCGCGCCAACGGCACCTTCTTCGGCGCCATCAAAGACGCCATGGTGTTTTCCATCGTGCCGCCCGCTATTCCGGAATTGGGCAACGCCACCGGTTTCTCGTTCCGTTTGCAGGCACGCGCCGGGCAAAGCCATGATGAGCTGACGGCGGCCCGGGACCAGTTGCTGGCCGCCGTTGAGAAAAGCCCGGTGATTGCCTACGCCCGCGTGGAAGGCTTGTCCTCGGCGCCGCAGCTGCGCCTGGACATCGACCGTGAAAAAGCGGAGGCGCTGGGCGTCAGCTTTGCCACCATCCGTTCGGTGCTGGGCGCCTCCTTGGGGTCGGCCACGGTCAATGACTTCCTGAACATGGGGCGGATCCAGCGCGTCATCGTGCAGGCCGATGAACGCTTCCGCAACAGCCCGGACAGCATCCTGAACCTGTACGTGCCCAACCAGCGCGGTGAGTCAGTGCCGGTGTCCGCGTTCGCCAGCTATGAATGGCAAACCGGCCCGGTCCAGGTGGTGCGTTACAACGGCTACCCGTCCTACCGGATTTCCGGCGAGGCCGCGCCGGGCCTCAGCAGTGGCGAAGCCATGGATGAAATGGAACGCCTTGCCGGTGAGCTGCCCAACGGTTTTGGCTATGAGTGGACGGGCCAGTCTTATGAGGAACGGCTCTCCGGGGATCAGATGACGATCATTCTGGCGCTCTCCTTGCTGGTCGTGTTCCTCGTGCTGGCCGCCTTGTATGAAAGCTGGGCCATTCCGGTCTCGGTCATCCTGGTGGTTCCGCTGGGTCTGCTCGGCTCGGTGCTGCTTGTGACGGTGCTGGGCATGCCGAACGACGTCTACTTCAAGGTGGGTCTGGTGACCATTATTGGTCTGTCGGCCAAGAACGCGATTCTGATCATCGAGTTTGCCAAAGACCTCTATGCGGAAGGCAAAGGGCTGCTGGAATCAGCCATTGAGGCGGCGCGCCTGCGTTTCCGCCCGATTCTGATGACCTCGCTGGCCTTCATTCTGGGCGTGACGCCGCTGGCCATCGCTACCGGCGCCAGCTCGGCGGCCCAGCGCGCCATTGGTACCGGTGTGATCGGCGGCATGGTCTCGGCCACGGTGTTGGCGGTGTTCCTGGTGCCGGTCTTCTTCGTTGTGGTGGCGCGCCTGTTCAGAACCAAGCCAAGCAATTTGCATGCCGCGACCCAACCGAGAGACGACCATGCCGGCCAGGAAGGAAATTAAGATGAAGATGCGATTTTTGGCGCTGAGTATCAGTGCGGCCCTGGCCGGATGTTCTCTTGCGCCCGAGTACACACAGCCGGTTGCGCCCGTCCCGGCGGACTGGGGCGAGCGCGGCCAGCCGCAAGCGGGCGGCGAGCAGCGCCGTGCCGTTGACATCGGCTGGCGGCAGTTCTTCAATGACGCGCGCTTGCAGCGTTTGATCGAACTGGGGCTGGAAAACAACCGCGACCTGCGTGTGGCCATCCAGAACATTGAGGTGGCGCGCGCCCAGTATGGCGTGACACGTGCCGATCAGTTCCCGGCGATTGGCGCCAATGCGCAGGCCGCCCGCAACCGGGTGGCGGAAGGCCAGTCGCCAACGGGGCAAGCCTCGCTTGGCACCACCTATCAAGTCAATCTCGGCGTCACGGCTTTCGAGCTGGATTTGTTTGGCCGGGTGCGTAATTTGTCGCAGGCGGCGCTGGCCCAGTATCTGGCCACGGAAGAAGCCTGGCGCAGCACGCACATTGCGCTGGTGGCCCAGATCGCCAATGCTTATTTGAACGAGCGTTCAGCCGAAGAGGCCTGGAAGATCGCGGATGATACCTTGACGGTGCGCCGCGAGTCCTTCGATCTGGTCAAGCTGCGCTACGACGCGGGGATCAGCTCGGAGGTCGAGTTGAGCCAGGCGGAGTCGCTGGTGCAAACCGCGGAAGTGGCGAAGGCCGTGGCCGACCGGAATCGCGCCCAGGCCGGCAACGCCCTGCAGCTGTTGATCGGCCAGTCCCTGCCTGCCGATCTGCCGCCTGCCCGTCCCTTGTCGGAACAGCGGCTGCTGGCGGATATCCCGGCTGGCCTGAGTTCCGACTTGATCCAGCAACGTCCGGACATCCGGGCTGCGGAACAGCAGTTGCTGGCGGCCAATGCCAGCATCGGCGCGGCGCGCGCGGCGTTCTTCCCGCGCATCGCCCTGACCGGCAGCTTCGGCACCGCCAGCACGCAGCTGGATGGCTTGTTCGGCAGCGGTTCGCTGGCGTGGAGCTTCATCCCGCAGATCAGTCTCCCGATCTTTACGGCGGGCCGCAACCAGGCCAACCTCGATATTGCGGAAGCAAGAAACCATATCGCGGTCGCCAACTATGAGAAGTCCATCCAGCAGGCGTTCCGCGAAGTGGCGGACGGCCTGGATGCCAAGGAAACGCTGGAGCGGCAGATCCAGGCGCAGCAGCGGGTGGCGGATGCCGCGCGCCGCAGTTTCGAACTGGTGGATATCCGCTACCGGAATGGGATCGAGGGCTACTTGCAGGTGTTGGATGCGCAGCGCGAAGTGTTCAATGCGGAGCAGGCCTTGCTGTCCGCACAAACACTGCGCTTGAGCAATCTGGTTGAGCTGTACAAGTCATTGGGCGGCGGCTGGCAGGAAACCGGCCTCACGCCGGTGGCCGAAGCGCCGCCCGCTGTGACGAACTGAGCGTTGCGCTGTTTTTGAACGAAGCCCTGGTCTGTGCAGACCAGGGCTTTTTTATCACCGGGCCGTTCCCAATTTTGATCCGTTGGCCTGGCGCACCTGCTCCAGGAACCCGCAGACCTGTTCGGCGGCCTCGATCTGGCGCGGTCCGGGCCGCAGCAATAGATCCGGGTCGATATGCAGCACATGGCCACGTTGGGCGGCGGGCAGTTGGAGCCGCGCCCAGTAGGCTTGGCGTTTGCGGGTGAGCGCGGGCGTGGCGGCCACCATGACCGCGTCGGGGTTGCGGGCGAGCACGGTTTCGCGCTCCACTTGCAAGGCGGGCAGGCGGCTGTCCGCATACAGGTTCCGGCCGCCGCACTGGGCCAGGATACTGTTGAAGGAGGCGTCGTTGGCCAAGGTGTAGATCGGAAACTCACCCAGGTCCAGCAAGACGGTCAGCGTCGGGCGTGCCGCGTAGCGCTGGCGCAAAGTGTCCAGTCGTTGGCGCAGCGCGTCGGCGGCCGGGTCGGCAATCGCCTGGGTTTGAAACAGTGCGCCGAAGCGCTGGATTTCGTCCGGGATGGCCGCCAGCGATTGCGGTGCGGAATACTGGATGCTGGCGCCGGTGCGATGGAGCAGTGGTTCCAGTGTGCGCAGCGCGGTGACCGGATGCCAAGCGATCAGCAAATCGGGGCGAAAGGCCAGCAGGGCCTCGGCGTTCAACAGCACCCCATCGCCGATCCGGGGCAGCGCGCGTGCTTCGTTGGGGGCGTTGGCGCTGTTGACCGTGGCCACCACCTTGTTGCCTGCCCCGGCGGCAAACAGCAACTCGGTGATGTGCGGCGCCAGCGCGATGACCCGCTGCGGCGGCGTGGCCGCGGGCAGGCTGAGCGGCGCCAGCAGCGCGGCCAGCGCCAGGACTGGCCGCATCAAACGCTGTGGATCAAAGCCGCCAAGACAGTTCAACAAAAGCATGGGAGCGCGGCATGTTGAAGCCGTACGTGGTGGCGTAGCGTTTATCCAGCACATTGTTCCATCGGAAAGCTAGGTCCAGGTTTGGCTTGAGCGCATAGACCACGCTGAGGTTCCACAAGCCGTAGCTGCCCAGCCGGGTTGCATTGGGGACATCGTCATAGCGCTGGCCCACCAGCATATAGTCGCTGCCCAGCGTCCATTGTCGGACGCGGTGCTCGATTCCAAGGCGCAGAGTATGCGGCGCGCGGCGCGGCAAGCGGGCATCCGAGAGATCATCGCGGGCATGAAGCAGGTCGAGGCTGGCCCAGACGCGGGAACGGGTGGCGAACTGATAGCGTCCGCTCAGCGTCAGGCCGCGCAGTGTGGCCCGATCCAGGTTCTGCGGCGGATTGGGCCAGACGGCGCTGATCAGATCGCGGACCTTGTTTTGATATACCGTGGCGCTCAGGGCCAGCGTGCGGCTCTGGTATTCCAACGCGGCTTCCAGATTGCGCGATTTCTCGGGTTTCAGGTTGGGGTTGGAATTGCCCGGATAGTACAGGTAGTTGAAGCTCGGGGCGAGGTAACCGGTGTTGGCGGCCACCCGGGCCCGCAGCGTGGTGCTCAGGTCGAATCCATAGCTCAGGCCCCAGGTCGCATGTCCGCCAAACTGGGAGTCGTGGTCGTTGCGCAGGCTGGCTTGAAGATGATGGCGGTCGAAGCTGCCGGTATAGACCCCCATGACCGCATTGTTATGACGACGGGTGACGTCGTAATTGGCGGGTACGGACACCATATTGACCGGATCCCAGACCTCGGCGTCGCCATGGACGCGTTGGGCCTGGTGTTCATAGGCCAGCAGCAGAGACTGGCTTTCGTCCAGCTGCAGCCTGTTTTCCCAGGCGAACTGATTCTGGTAAGTGGCGTAATACAGATCCGCATACTGATTGCTGAAGCTGTCGTGGCCGCGGGTCGTGGTGGCCGTGTGCGTGTAGGCATAGCGCAAGGTGCTGTGCCAGACGGCGTTGATCTGATTGCGACTGCTGAAGCTGACGGTGTCCTGGTTCGTGATCAAGCGGTCATCGGCCTGCGGCGCGGCCATGAAGGCATAATCGATCTGGCCGTTGCTACGGCCTTTCAGGAATTGCAGGTCCAGTTGCTGGCCCGGTGCCCATGTGTAGCCCAGGCCGCCGTTCACGCTGTAGTTGCGGTAGCCATCTTTGTCCGGATGCGGGCTGAACCCGTCCGGGGAGGTGGCGTCAAAGCCGCTGCTGCGCTCGTAGCCGCCGCCAACGTGATAGGTCCAGGCGTCCTGCTTTCCGGATACCGCCGCGCTGGCCTTGGCCGTGCCGCGCGAGCCGTAGCCGATCGAGGCGCGGGCGGACAGTGCTTCGTCGGTGTCCGGACGGGTGATCAGGTTGATCACGCCGCCAATGGCGTTGGCGCCGTACAGGCTGCTGGCCGAGCCGCGCAGCACTTCAATCCGTTCGATATTGGCCAGCGGCAGCGCTTGCACCATGGCCATGCCGTCGGTGGCGGAGTTGATTGGCACGCCATCGAGCAGCACCAGAGTATGGGCGGAGGCCGCGCCGCGCAGGCTGATGCCGGTCACGGTCTGCGGACCGCCATTGCTGTTGAACGAAATCCCCGGATACTGGGCCAGCACTTCAGCCAGACTCAGGCTGCCCGCCTGGCGCAGCGTATCGCTGTCAATCACGGTGATGTCGCCCAGCACGTTCTCGCGGGCCTGGGGCATGCGGCTGGCGGTGACGACGATGTCGGACAGGACGGCAGGTTCGGGGGAGGGTTGGGCGGCGGCCAGGGCGGGCAGCAGGCCGAGCGCGGCCAGCAGCGGCAGGGGCCGGAAGCGGGAGGGAGTCAACATGATGGTCAAAGCACCAGAAGCGCGTGCGTCCCCGCACACGAGAGTTTCACGTAGCCAGGCTGGATAATGGGCAACTGGCTGGACTGGGGGGCTGAAGGCCGGTGTCGGGCTGGGCATGATCTTCATGCCGACCGTTGCGGGGGCAGCACAGCTTGCCTGCCGAGGCTTTTTCCCGGCTGGTGCTGTTTCCCGTTTACCTTTCGCAGATGTATGCCTACATCCGAAAGCACCTCAAGCGGAATGCGGCAAAACTGTAGCACAGGATGCCGTCTTCATGCCGCCAGCGATACAATGACGGCATGAATTATCCCGCCATTCCCTATCCTATCTCCGCCTATACGCGCGGCGCCGATTTCGTCCGCTTGCTTGGCAAGCGCATTGTCATCCTTGATGGTGCCATGGGCACCATGATCCAGCAGCGCAAGCTGAGCGAAGCCGATTTCCGCGGCACGCGTTTCGCGACTCACCACAAAGATGTGAAAGGTGACAACGAGCTGCTGTCGCTGGTCCGTCCGGAGGTCATCTCCACCATCCATGACGCCTACCTGGAGGCGGGCGCGGATGTGATCGGCACGAATACCTTCGGCGCAACCTCGATTGCCCAAGGGGACTATGAGCTGCACGACATCGCCTACGAGCTGAACTACGCGTCGGCCAAATTGGCGCGGGCCTCCTGTGACGCCTACAGCACGCCGGAGCGGCCGCGTTTTGCGGCGGGCGTGCTGGGTCCTCAACCGAAAACTGCGTCCATCTCCCCGGACGTGAATGATCCCGGCGCCCGCAACATCACCTTTGAAGTGTTGCGCGATGCCTACATCGAGCAGTTGAACGGCTTGTTGGATGGCGGCGTTGACATTGTCCTGATCGAAACTATCTTCGACACCTTGAACGCGAAAGCGGCCATTTTTGCCGTGGAGTCGGTGTTTGAAGCGCGGGGCGAGCGTCTGCCCGTCATGATTTCCGGCACCGTCACCGACGCTTCGGGCCGGATTCTGTCCGGACAGACCGTGGAAGCGTTCTGGAACTCGGTCCGGCATGCCCGGCCGGTGACCATCGGCCTGAACTGCGCCTTGGGCGCGGCCTTGATGCGTCCGTACATTGCCGAGCTCTCCAAAGTGTGCGACACCTGGCTGTGCGTCTATCCGAATGCCGGCTTGCCGAATCCGATGGCCGAAACCGGGTTTGACGAAACGCCCCGGGACACGTCAAGCCTGCTGCGCGAGTTCTGCGAGTCCGGCCTGGTCAACGTCGTGGGCGGCTGCTGCGGCACGACGCCCGATCACATCCGGGCCATCGTGCAGCAGGTGGAAGGACTGGCGCCGCGCCAGGTGCCGGAGATTCCGGTCAAGACGCGCCTGTCCGGCCTGGAGGCCTTGAACATTGACGAGTCGACGCTGTTCGTCAACGTGGGCGAACGCGCCAACGTGACCGGCAGCAAGATGTTCCTGCGGCTGATCCGGGAAGAGAAGTTTGATGAGGCGCTGGCGGTGGCCCGCCAACAGGTGGAAAACGGCGCGCAGATCATCGACATCAACATGGACGAAGCCATGCTGGACTCGAAGGCCAGCATGCGCCGCTTCCTGAATCTGGTGGCGTCGGAGCCGGATATTGCGCGCGTGCCGATCATGATCGACAGCTCGAAATGGGAGGTCATCGAAGAAGGCCTGCGCTGCGTGCAGGGCAAGGCGGTGGTCAACTCGATTTCGATGAAGGAAGGCGAGGAGGCCTTTCTGGCACAGGCGCGCCTGTGCCGCCAATACGGCGCTGCTGTGGTGGTGATGGCCTTTGACAAACACGGACAGGCGGACAATCTGGCGCGCCGGATAGAGATCTGTGGCCGGGCTTATGAGCTGCTGGTCAACGAAGTGGGCTTTCCGCCGGAAGACATCATCTTTGACCCGAACGTTTTTGCCGTTGCCACCGGCATTGAAGAGCACGATAACTACGGGCTGGACTACATCGAGGGCGTGCGCTGGATTTCAAACCATCTGCCGCATGCCCGGATCTCGGGCGGCATTTCCAACGTCAGCTTCTCGTTCCGCGGCAATGAAGTCATGCGGGAGGCGATCCACGCGGTATTTCTGTTCCATGCGATCCGCGCCGGTCTGACGATGGGAATCGTCAACGCGGGCCAGTTGGGCGTGTATGACAATATTCCGCAGCCGCTGCGCGATTGTATTGAAGACGTGGTGCTGAACCGGCAGCCGCCGTTGGGACGGACGGATCCGGCGGATACCCGGACGCCAACGGAAAGACTGGTTGAACTGGCCGAGTCGGTCAAGGGCAACGCCACGCGCCGCGAAGAAGACCTGAGCTGGCGCGAGCGCCCGGTGCGCGA
>JBAYOI010000040.1:0-14278 GCA_041678365.1 Pigmentiphaga sp.
CGCACGATCGCTGCGTACTCAAAGAAATTTCCAAGTAAAATGATTTACCTAAAAACTTCTGGTGAGCACTTGATAATGCTTATTTGCGCTGTCACTCAGGACCAGGTCCCGATCAAACGGAAGCTGAACCTGTTGCCAGACACTCTCATCAAGCGCCCACACTTATCGGCTGTTAATTGTTAAAGAGCGGTACTGCGTACTACCTTGCTTGCCACTTCGCGCTCCGCCTGACCCGAGGGCCCTAGCAGCGCTGCGTTGTGTGCAGCAGAGAAACGAGATTATGAAACATCTAAATCTGTTTGTCAAGCTAGCTGCGTTTCTTTCAGCTCGAAAATCTCAAGAACCGAAGCTCCCAACACTTTCCGTTCACCCCCCTGAATCAGGAGCTGAACCGCTTGGCAAAGGAGAAGAATCATAGCATGAATTTCTTTCCCTTGCTGCCTCAGAAAAAAGTTCGTTGTCGCCTTGGCGTAACACGAAGTCTTTAGACTGAAGCGGCGGCAGTTTACGGGCCAAACCCGCTGCTACCACCCTGTTTTTCTCTGCGCCGCGCTGCGTGCGCTGCGTCGAGAAACGAGATTATGCACGGGTTTGTACTAAAGTGCAAACCGTCGTGAAAAAAGAATGAAAAAAGCGTGGCAGGAACTCTCCTGCCACGCTTTTCTCTGCTTCTACCGCCCTACGGCCCTATTGGCGCCTGCGGCTTTCCTGCAACTTGCGGTGTTTCTTCCAGCGGATCGCCCACATTACATAGCCGGACAGGCCGTAAATAATGAACAGCGTGAACAACACGATGGGCGGATCGCTGGAGATGAAGGCAATGGCCAGCACCACCAGCAAAATGCCCCAGAACGGTACGCTGCGGCTCAGGGCAAAGCTTTTGCCACTGAAGAACGGCGCATTCGACACCATGCTGGCGCCGGCGTAAATTGTGATCACGAAAGCCGCCCACGGCATCCAGGCTTCATTGATCGGCAGTTTGTTATCAATAGCCAGCCAGACGAAGCCCGCCACCAGCGCCGCCGACGCCGGACTCGGCAGCCCCTGGAAGAAGCGCTTGTCCACCACCTGAATATTGATGTTGAAGCGCGCCAGGCGCAGCGCGGCCCCCGCCACATAGATAAAGGCCGCGATCCAGCCCCAGCGCCCGAGGTCATGCAGGATCCACTCATACATGACCAGCGCGGGCGCCACGCCGAACGAGGTCATGTCCGACAGCGAGTCATATTGCTCTCCGAAGGCGGACTGGGTATTGGTCAAGCGCGCCACGCGCCCGTCCATGCCGTCCAGCACCATGGCCACGAAAATGGCAATGGCCGCCGCTTCAAAGCGGTCATTCATGGCCTGCACGATGGCGTAGAACCCCGCAAACAGCGCCGCCGTGGTGAAAGCGTTCGGTAAAAGATAGATGCCACGGTGCCGTGGTTCAGTTGATCTCATGGATTGATCTCATTGTGTGCGACTGGATGAGCCCACCGCTGCGCCGCAGACACGGCAAGCAGGCACAGATAGGGTCTGTTAAGCAAAGATTAACGCATCAGGGGGATCGCTGCCAGTTTGCCGACTTGCGCCATCAGGCGCGCCCGGCCACCCGCCGAAGCTTGAATACCCCTTCGCCCAGCAGCAAGAGAATGGCGCCCCAGATGGCCGCATAGGTCAGCCACTGTGCAGGCGCGATGCGTTCGCCCAATAGCAAGGAGACAACGACCAGCAGCGCAGGTTCCAAGTAGCTGAGCAAACCAAACAGGCCCAGGCTCAATTTCTGGCTGGCCACCACCATGCAAGCCAACGCCGTTGCACTGATCAGGCCCAAGCCCAGCACGAGCACAGAGAGCGTCAGACTGAATTCGGCCGAGGAGCCAAAGAAATTGATGCAATAGAACGCCACCGGCAGGCTGAGCAACATGTCAAAACACATGCCGCCCAGATTGTCCAAGCGCATGAAACGTCGCAGCGAGAAATAGGCGGTGTAGCCCACCACCACGACCACGGTGGGCCAACTGATCCCTTTCATCATCCAGGCTTCATTGATGACGCCTATCAGCGCGATGCCGCAAGCCACGGCCTGCAGGGTGGAAATCCGCTCCCGGAACACCACGCGTCCGGCCAGTACCAACGCCAGCGGCAATAAAAAATAACCCAGCGACACTGCCAGCGCCACGCCATTGAGCGGCGCCCACATGAACAGCCAGAGCTGGACGCCCAGCAGCAAGGAGGACAGCGGAATGATCAGCCATAAGCGCCACTCCTTGCGCAAGCGCCGCACGATGCGCAGCAATTCGATGCCGCGCCCTGAAGCCAGCACGAAAGCCAGGACCAGCGGCATGGTCAACAACACCCGCCAGCCATAGATCTGCAGGCCATCCAGCGGCGCCAGCCACGATACGTAGTAATACAGCAACGCAAACAGGCTCGATGCCACCACCGAATACAGGACACCGAACCGGGTTTCACCGCTATTGCGCAACATGTCCGTCACCCTCCACGGAAACGGTCTGGGCACGATTGTGCTCACTGTAAACCGGGCAAACCGCTACGCGTTTGTCCGATCCCCCAGGGGGATGCTTTTTGCCTTGGGAGCGGCCCGACGGCAAAATAAAAATCCCCGTCGGCTTCCACCGGACGGGGATTTTTCCTCAGCGCAGCCGGTTCCGAAGAAACCGCCCGCGCTGCAAACGCAATGGCGAACGCTCAGTTCTTGGACTGGTCGACCATTTTGTTTTTGCCGATCCACGGCATCATACCTCGCAGCACGCCACCAACCTGCTCGATCTGGTGCTCGGCATTCAGACGGCGGCGCGAACGCAGCACCGGTGCGCCTGCCTGGTTCTCAAGCAGGAAGCTCTTGGCGTATTCGCCGGTCTGGATGTCTTTCAACACGTCGCGCATGGCGTTCTTGGTGTCTTCGGTCACGATGCGCGGACCCGTCACGTACTCGCCGTATTCAGCGTTGTTCGAGATCGAGTAGTTCATGTTGGCAATGCCGCCTTCGTAGATCAGGTCGACGATCAGCTTCAGCTCGTGCAGGCACTCGAAGTAAGCCATTTCCGGCGCGTAGCCGGCCTCGACCAGGGTTTCGAAGCCCGCTTTGATCAGCTCGACCGTACCGCCGCACAACACCGCCTGTTCGCCGAACAGATCGGTTTCGGTTTCTTCGCGGAAGTTGGTTTCGATGATGCCGGCGCGGCCGCCGCCGTTGGCCATGGCGTAGGACAGGGCCAGGTCACGGGCGGAACCGGTGACGTCCTGATAGACCGCGATCAGGTGCGGCACGCCGCCGCCCTGGGTGTACGTGGCGCGAACCGTGTGGCCCGGGGCTTTCGGGGCGACCATGATGACGTCGACGTCTTTGCGGGGCACGACGGCGCCGTAGTGGACGTTGAAACCGTGTGCGAAGGCCAGCGCGGCGCCCGCTTTCAGGTTGGGCTCGACGTGATCGTTGTAGACCTGGGCGATGTTCTCGTCAGGCAACAGAATCATGACAACGTCCGCATCTTTGACCGCTGCGTCAATCTCTTTGACTTGGAGACCGGCATTTTCAGCCTTGGCCCACGACGAGCCGCCCTTGCGCAGGCCCACCGTCACATTGACGCCCGACTCATTCAGGTTTTGAGCGTGAGCATGGCCTTGCGAGCCGTAGCCGATGATTGCAACGTTTTTACCCTTGACCAGGGAAAGATCGCAGTCTTTGTCGTAGAAAACTTTCATGAGGTTCTCCGAACCGATTTTTAATGGTGAATCAATTACAGTTTGAGCACACGTTCGCCACGGCCCACGCCGCAGCTACCGGTACGCACAGTTTCCAGGATGCTGGTGCGGTCCAAGGCTTCGATGAAGGCATCCAGCTTGCTTTGGTTACCGGTAAGTTCCACGGTGTAGGACTTATCGGTGACGTCGACGATATGGCCACGGAAGATATCGACCATACGCTTCATTTCTTCGCGTTCCTTGCCCACCGCGCGGACCTTGATCAGCATCAGTTCGCGCTCGATGTGCGGGCCTTCGGTCAGATCGACCACCTTCACCACCTCGATCAGACGGTTCAGGTGCTTGGTGATCTGCTCGATCACGTCTTCCGAACCACTGGTAACAATGGTCATGCGCGACAGCGTCGGGTCTTCCGTCGGGGCGACCGTCAAGGTCTCGATGTTGTAGCCGCGTGCCGAAAACAGGCCAACCACGCGTGACAGCGCACCCGCCTCGTTTTCGAGCAAAACAGAAATAGCATGTCTCATGGCGGCTCCTTAATAATCTTCCGAACCGAGCAGCATCTCGGTCAGGCCCTTGCCCGCCTTGACCATCGGCCAGACGTTCTCGGTGCGGTCCGTCATGAAATCCAGGAACACCAGACGATTCTTGTGCGTCGTGAAGGCTTCACGGATAGCCGGTTCAACATCAGCCGGGTTTTCAATGCGCATGCCGACGTGGCCATAGGCCTCGGCCAGCTTCACGAAGTCCGGCAAGGAATCCATATAGGATTCGGCATAGCGCTTGCCGTAATCAATTTCCTGCCACTGGCGAACCATGCCCAGATAGCGGTTGTTCAGGCACAGGATTTTCGGGCTCAGTCCATACTGCTGGCAGGTGGACAGCTCCTGAATGTTCATCTGGATCGAGCCTTCACCGGTGATCACGGCCACGTCCGCGCCCGGATGCGCCATCTGCGCGCCCATGGCATACGGCAGGCCCACACCCATCGTGCCCAGGCCGCCCGAGTTCAGCCAGCGACGCGGCTTGTTGAACTTGTAGTACTGGGCGGCCCACATCTGGTGCTGACCCACGTCGGAGGTCACGAAGGCTTCGCCTTTGGTCACGCGCCACAAGGCCTCGATCACCGACTGCGGCTTGATGACCTCGGTGGACGGCGCATATTTCAGGCACTCCTTGGCGCGCCAGTTCTCGATCTGTTTCCACCAGGGCGCCAACTTGGCCGCATCATGGCGCAGTTCGCGCTTCAGCGACTTCAACTGGCTGTTCAGCTCGATCAGCACGTCTTTGACGTCGCCAACAATCGGCACGTCCACCTTGACGCGCTTCGAAATGGAAGACGGGTCAATATCGATGTGGATGATCTTGCGCGACACCTGGGAAAAATGCTTGGGATTGCCAATCACGCGATCGTCAAAACGCGCACCCACCGAGATCAGCGCATCGCAATTCTGCATGGCCAGGTTGGCTTCGTAGGTGCCATGCATGCCCGGCATGCCGATGAAGCGCGCGTCTTCGCCCGGGAAGGCGCCCAGCCCCATCAGCGTGGTGGTGCACGGCGCCTCGACCAAGTCGACCAGCGCTTTCAGCTCGGCCCACGCATCCGACAGGATGGCGCCGCCGCCCGCATAAATCACCGGACGCTCGGCTTGCAGCAGCAATTGCGCGGCTTTCTTGATCTGGCCCTGATGCCCCTTGACCACCGGCGAGTACGAGCGCATCTTGATCTCGCCCGAAGCAGGCGTGAACTTGGCGCGCGTGGCGGTGATGTCTTTGGGAATGTCCACCAGCACGGGGCCCGGACGGCCCGTCTGCGCCAGATAGAATGCCTTGCGCAGCGTATCGGCCAGGTCGCGGATATCCTTGACCAGGAAGTTGTGCTTGACGCAAGGACGCGTGATACCCACGGTGTCCGCTTCCTGGAAGGCGTCGCTGCCGATGGCGGTCGTGGCGACCTGCCCGGTCAGGACCACGAGCGGGACGGAATCCGTATAGGCGGTGGCAATGCCGGTGACGGCATTGGTCACCCCGGGTCCGCTGGTCACGATGGCCACGCCGACGCGATTGGATGAGCGCGAATAGGCATCGGCCGCGTGCACGGCAGCTTGCTCGTGGCGGACCAGGATGTGTTGAAAATGGTCTTGTTTATAGATTTCGTCGTAGATGTAGAGCACGGAGCCGCCCGGATAGCCGAAAATATGTTCGACTCCTTGCTCAGCCAGCGTGCGCACGACGATTTCGGCGCCTGTCAGTTCCATTGGATGTGCATCCATTCAAATCAGTGAATCCAACCTGGCGCTGCACATGCCTACCGCATGCTTGCTGTGACCCGAGCGTGATACGCAGGATGGCCCAAAGCGTTCCGGCCCACAGGGCCCGTCTACCTGGACAATGACTACGCTCAGCACACGCGTCTAACCAGACCGATTCCTGAGGGTTTTAAACGGAAGGGCCAGGACCTAGCGGCAACATGCCGCAAACGCTTGTGGCGCGGACCCAGCGGGTGGTGCAAGAGAACGCGTTAACGGATAGCGCGCATTCGTTCAAGCTAAATACCGAAAACTATTGTGTTGCATACGGTAATCTGTAAGGCTAGCGTTTTGATCGAGCGGGGTCAAGCGCCCCGCTGTTGAATTATTGTCGTATCGTAGCGCTCTATGACTAGCCCCGACCCCTCTTCGCCCCCCCCTTTTCAAGCCCCAGGACGCTGGCGCCGTTTCGCCTGCATGTTGTATGAATCCATCCTGCTCTTTGGGGTGGTTTTCGCTGCCAGTGCCGTATTTTTCTTCGTGTCCTACGTGTTTGACGTCCAGTCTGCGAGCGAACGCAGTCAACTGGTTTTATCCGGGCCTCAACTCTGGTTGTTCCAAGCCTGGACGCTGACGGTAGTTGGCTTTTATTTCGTCCTGTGCTGGCACGTGGGGGGGCAAACGCTCGCCATGAAAACGTGGCATATTCGCATCATTGATACCTCAGGCCAACGCCTTTCCCTGCTGAAAGGCATTGCCCGCTATGTATTGAGCGTCCCGCTCACCCTCTCCGGCCTGAACTTCATCTGGTCGTGGTTTGACCGCGACAAGCAATTCCTGTCCGACCGGCTGCTCGGCACCCGGCTGGTGCACAGCAAGCCGCCGAAGAAAGAGAAGCGCTGACAATGCCGTAAGGGGGGCTGGCGTAGCGGGTTCGCGGACAGCGCCCGCTCCTACCGTACACAGCGCAACCCCGTAGCACCCCGCCTGCCCGCGAACCCGCTCCACTCACTCCGCTGGAATCTCGAACACCTGACGCAGGTAAGTCAGGTAGTTCTGGTCATCCGACATGGTCTTGCCCGGCGAGTCCGATAGCTTGGCCACCGGCTGGCCATTGCACTTCACCATTTTCATGACGATCTGCAAGGGTTCATAGCCGAGGTCATTGGTCAGGTTGGTCCCGACGCCAAACGCCACCTGGCACTGCCGTTGAAAACGATGGGCCAGTTCCAGGGCACGCGGAATGGTCAGGCTGTCCGAGAACACCAGCGTCTTGCCGCGCGGATCCACGCGGTGTTTCTTGTAATGGGCAATCAGCCGCTCGCCCCACACAAAAGGGTCACCCGAGTCATGGCGCGCGCCATCGAACAGCTTGCAGAAGTACAGGTCGAAATCGCGCAGAAAGGCATCCAGGCCATAGACGTCGGACAGGGCAATGCCCAGGTCTCCCCGGTATTCTTTCGCCCAGGTTTCAAACGCGAAGATCTGCGTATCCCGCAAGCGCGGCCCCAGGGCCTGGCAGGCCTGTAAATATTCATGCGCCATCGTGCCCAACGGCGTCACATCAAGCGCCCGCGCGAAGTGCACATTGCTCGTGCCGATGAATTGACCGGGCAACGCGTCACGCAGGCGCGTCACCACTTCCTGCTGCCAGCGCCTAGAAAACCGGCGGCGCGCCCCATAGTCCGCCAAATAGAAATAATCCAGGTCCGTCTGGCCCTGGATCAGCGCGATCTTGTCTTTCAGGCGGCGGCGCCCTTCCCCATAGTCCGGATCCGGCCGCTGATTGCGGAAGTAGACTTCATTGACAATGGACAGGACCGGCACTTCAAACAGAATGGTGTGCAGCCATGGCCCTTCAACGCGGATCTCCAGTTCGCCCGGCAAGCTGGACTTTTCCACCGAGATCAAGCGCCGCTGCAATTGGAACAGGCGCAGGAAGTCAACAAAGTCACTGCTGATGAAGCGCAGGCCGCGCAAATAGTTCAGCTCGTCCTCAGTGAAGCGCAAGCTACACAATCCCGCGATTTCCCGCCGGATCTCGTCAATATAGGGACGGAGATCAACGCCCGGCGTCCGGCACTTATAGCGGTACTCGACCTCGGCGGCGGGAAAATGATGCAGTACGACCTGCATCATCGTGAACTTGTAGAGGTCGGTATCAAGTAAAGACTGGATGATCATTGCAACTCCTCTTCCCGCTGGCTCAGGCCGCAACGCGCGCCGGACTCATCCCGCGCGGGATCAGCGCGACGCCTTCGCACTGCCATACAGGGTGGACAAGGCCTCTCCCGACAAGCCATACACATGATCCGCCGCCGGAAAGGCGCCGGACGCCACCTCTTGCGCATAGGCTTCAAAAGCGCGGCGGATGGCACCGGGGCCGGGCGCAACGGCGGCCAGATAATCTTTGACGAATTTGGCGGGTTTATCGTTCAAGCCCAGCATGTCATGCACAACCAGCACCTGGCCGTCGCAAGCCGCGCTGGCGCCGATGCCGATGGTCATCAGGGCCGGGGCAGCCTGGCAGACTTGGCGCGCCACCGGATCCGGCACGGCCTCGATCACCACCAGGGCCGCGCCCGCCGCTTCCAGCGCCTGCGCGTCTTCCACAATGCGGCGCGCCTCCTCCTCGCCCTTGCCCTGAACCCGGAAACCGCCCAGGGCATTGACGTGGGAAGGCATCAGGCCAATGTGCCCGCAGACAGGAATACCGCTGCGCACCAGCAGGCCGACGGTCTCCGCCAGCTCCTGGCCGCCTTCGAGCTTGACCATTTGCGCGCCCGCCTGCATCAGGACAACCGCATTGCGTAGCGCCTGGGCCGGACCTTCCTGGTAACTGCCGAACGGCATGTCGGCCAGCAAAAAGGCCTGGCGCGAACCACGCGCCAGATTGGCCATGTGATAGGCAATGTCCTGAACCGTGACCGGCAAGGTCGAATCCCGACCCTGCACCACCATGCCCAGGGAGTCTCCCACCAGCAAGGCATCAACACCCGCCGCGTCCATCACTTGCGCATAGGCGGCCTCATAGCACGTCAGCATTGAGATTTTCCGGCCCGCGGCCCGTTTTTTTCGCAGATCGCCAAGAGTGGTGCGCATCAAGAAACTCCAAAACGTAGTTGTAATCTGAGTAAAGCTGAACTTGCCCGGCTTTCACAAGCCACAAAGTAGTACGACTTATAAGCTTAAGCTACTGTAACGGTCTACATCTCCGGTAAAATAGGGAGTTTCTTGAAATTCTCACTTATTGCATCACACGGAGCCCCTCATGACCCACGTCGTCACCGAAAACTGTATTAAGTGCAAATACACGGACTGTGTTGATGTGTGTCCCGTCGACTGTTTCCGTGAAGGCCCCAACTTTCTGATCATTGACCCGGACGAGTGCATTGACTGCGCCGTCTGTGTTCCAGAGTGCCCGGCCAATGCCATTTTTGCCGAAGAAGACCTGCCTCAGGATCAGCTCGCCTTCATCGAGATCAATGCTCAGCTCAGCCCCGAGTGGCCCAGCATCACCCGCACCAAGGAAGGCTTGCCTGAGGCGGATGACTGGAATGGCAAACCTGGAAAACTCCAGTATCTGGAACGTTAATGACGGAAAGCACTGACAAATACACCACAGAAACCGTGACCTGGGTCCATACCTGGGTGCCTCACAAGCTGTTTTCGTTTCGCATCACCCGCCCCGCGTCCTACCGCTTCACCCCGGGCCAGTTCTCCCGGCTGGGCGTCCGGACCCGCAACGCGCAAGGCGAAGAAACCATTGCCTGGCGCGCCTACTCGGTGGTGTCTTCGCCCTATGATGAAGAACTGGAGTTTTTTTCCATTGTCGTGCCGGACGGCGAATTCACCAGCCAGCTGGAAAAACTCAAGCCCGGCGATCCGATCTTCATCGACAAGCAAAGCTTTGGCTTCCTGACCACCGCGGCCTTTCCCAGCGGCGACGATCTCTGGATGCTGTCATCCGGCACCGGCCTGGCGCCGTTTATTTCCGTGCTGCACGATCTGGAGGTCTGGGAGACCTACCGGCATCTGATCGTGGTGCACAGCGTCCGCGGTGTTGAAGAGCTCGCCTACCAGGAAACCATCGAAGGCTTGCGTACCCATGAGGTGTTCGGCGAATGGTGCCGGGAGCAGCCCGACAAGCTGATCTACGTCCCGTCCATCACCCGCGAGCCGGTGCCGGGCATGGCCAACGCACGCATCACCACGCTGCTTGAAACCGGCGAGCTGGAGCAGCGCGCGGGTGTCACGCTGGACCCGGCCCGGTCCCGCGTCATGCTGTGCGGCAACCCTGAAATGGTCCAGGACCTCCGGGATTTATTGAAAACGCGCGGCTTTGCCACGACACGACGCGGCATTGCCGGGAACCTGGCGGTTGAGAACTACTGGTAAGACTGTGCCTCTCATTGACACCATTGATGATTGCTTGCCGCAAACGCAGTGCACCAAATGCGGCTTTGACGGCTGTCGCCCCTATGCGCAAGCCTTGGCCCAGGGGGAAGCCGAGATCAATCGCTGTCCGCCCGGCGGTCAGGACGGCGCTGACCGGCTTGCCGCCCTGCTCGGGCGTGCGAGCCTGCCGCTGGATCTGGAACGGGGCACACCGAACTTTTTTCCGCTGGTCCACATCGAGCCGCAGCACTGCATCGGCTGTACCTTGTGCATCCAGGCTTGTCCGGTGGACGCTATCCTCGGCGCCAATAAGCGGATGCATACCGTCATTGATGAACTGTGCACCGGCTGTGAGCTGTGCATTCCCGCCTGTCCGGTCGATTGCATCGTGCTCGTGCCCACAGAACGCCGCTGGCAGGACGCGGATGCCCATGCCGCCCGGCAGCGCATGCATCAGCGCAGCGCCCGCCTAACCCGCCTTCGCGAGGAAAACGATCAGCGTCTCCAGGCCAAAGCCCTGGACAAACTTGAAACGCTGCCCGACAACAGTCCCGACGCCGACCGCAAGCGCCAGATTCTTGAAGCCGCGCTTGCACGCGCGCGCGCCCGCCGGAAAACCCAAACATGAACGCCCAGAAACGCCACGCCTTCTTTGAGCGCCTGCGCGCCGCGAACCCGTCGCCGGAAACCGAGCTGGAGTACGAGACCACCTTCCAACTGCTGATTGCCGTGCTGCTGTCCGCCCAAGCCACGGATCGCTCCGTCAACCTGGCCACGCGGAAGTTCTTTCCCGAGCATGGCACGCCGGCCGGTCTGGTGGCGCTGGGCGTGGACGGCGTCGAGGCCTTCATCAAGACCATCGGCCTGTACAAAACCAAGGCCAAGAACGTCGTGGCGACCAGCCGCATCATTCTGGAACAGCATGGCGGCGAGGTACCGGATCAGCGCGAAGCGCTGGAGGCCTTGCCCGGCGTGGGCCGCAAAACAGCAAACGTGGTCTTGAACACCGCCTTCCGGCAAGTGGCCATGGCGGTTGACACCCACATTTTCCGCGTCAGCAACCGCACCGGGCTGGCGCCCGGCAAGAACGTGGTCGAAGTGGAGAAGAAACTGCTGAAAGTGGTGCCGAAGGAATTTTTATTGGATGCACACCACTGGCTCATCCTGCACGGCCGCTATGTGTGCGTGGCGCGTACGCCGAAGTGTCCGCAGTGTGGAGTGGCCGACTTGTGCGATTACAAGCACAAAACCCTGCCTAAATAATCTCCGCGCCAGCGCGTCGCTACCCCACCTCGCAGCTTGCAAGCCGCTCGGTTTCACCAAACATTGCTCAGTCCTCAAGGACTGAGCAATGGCCAGGATCATCCCACGCTGGCCGCTCAAGCTTTCATGAATTCGACGATTTTCTGGCCGAAGCCCGAGCACGACACCTGGGTGGCGCCTTCGATCTGTCTGGCCAGGTCAAAGGTCATGAAACCAGCAGCCAAGGTTTTTTCAATCGCCGGACGAATCAAGTCGGCCGCTTCATGCCAGCCGATGTGCCGCAGCATCATGGCCGCGGACAAGATGCCCGAGCTGGGGTTAACGTAGTCCTTGCCTGCGTACTTGGCCGCCGTGCCATGGGTGGACTCGAAAACGGCCAGTTGGTCATTCAGGTGCGCGCCCGGTGCGATCCACGCGGCGCCCACCTGCGCCGCCAAGGCCGAGGAGAGGTAATCACCGTTCAGGTTGGTTGTGGCCACGACGTCAAACTCCATCGGGCGCATCAACATGGATTCCGAAAACTCATCGATCTTGATGTCTTTGATGACGACGTGGCTGCCCGTGCGCGGATTGCTCAAGCGGCAAGCCGGTCCACCATCAATCGTGACGGCCCCGAACTCGCGCCGCGCCAAGGCATAGCCCCAATCCCGGAATGCGCCTTCGGTGTGCTTCATGATGTTGCCCTTGTGCACCAGCGTGACCGAGCGCCGGTCATTGTCCAGCGCATACTGGATGGCCTTGCGCACCAATCTTTCCGTGCCTTCCTGCGACACCGGCTTGATGCCGATCCCCGAGCTGGCCGGAAAGCGCAACGACTTGGCGCCCAGCTTGCCGGTCAACATTGAAATCAGCTCGACCGCTTCCGGCGAGCCCGCGGCAAACTCGATGCCCGCGTAAATGTCTTCCGAGTTCTCACGGAAGATCACCATATTGGTTTTTTCCGGGTGCTTCAGCGGTGACGGGACGCCTTGCAGATAGTGGATGGGCCGGATGCAGGCATACAGGTCCAGGGACTGGCGCAACATCACGTTCAGCGAACGCATGCCCTCGCCCGGCGGCGTACCCAGCGGGCCTTTGATGGAAACGCGGTGGCGGCGCAAGACATTCAGGGTCTCAGCGGGCAGCCACGCCCCTTCTCCGTGCGTCTCAACCGCTTTGCGTCCCGCCAAGGCCTCCAGCCAGTGGATCTGCCTCTGCCTGCCATAAGCCAGCTCGACCGCCGCATCGGTGACGGCCAGCGCCACCGGCGTGGTGTCGACGCCGACGCCATCGCCTTCAATGAAGGGGATAATCGGATCCGTTGGCACGTTCAGCGTGAGATTGGCGTTGAGCTCGATGACCGAGCCCTCAGAGGAGGCGGAAGCAATGACCTTGGACATTCAACTCAGCAAACTTGAAAAGTGGGCACGTCCAACAGAATACAAGACTTGCCATGAAATTACAGCCTGCGTGAACCCGCCGCGCGGGCCGCCGCACGCGTTGCGCGCCGCAAATCGATACAATGGAAAGATGATATTCAATCCCACCCGAGACCAGGTTCGCCAATTTTTCACGGAGACCTGGCGCAAGCACCAACAATCAACCGTCCTGACGCCGCTTGAAGCCATGGCGCTCGACTGGATGCTGGAGCATCCCGAATACCATGCGGTCCTGGAAGATCCGGACAAGGCCCAGGCGGACTATACGGTTGAGTCCGGGCAGACCAACCCCTTCCTTCACCTGTCCATGCATCTGGCCATTGCCGAACAACTCCAGATCGACCAGCCGCCCGGCATCAAGGCCGCGTATCAGCAGTTGGCTCGCCGCGCGGACGCGCACCAGGCCGCCCATGAAATCATGGAGTGCCTGGGTCAAGTCATCTGGGAATCTCAGCGGCTGGGAACGCCGCTGAACAATGAACTCTATCTGGAATTGATCCTGCGGCGCTGAAGGGAAGGTTTTTCTGTAGGAGCGAGCTCTGCTCGCGAATGCCCACAATCCACGGTTCGCGAGCAGAGCTCGCTCCTACGGGGGTCTACCCCCGCGCTCAGCGGGTTTTCAAGTTGCCAGGCAAACTGGCCAGATAAGCGGCCACGTCGCTGATTTCCTGCTCTGACATTTGCACCGCAAACGCACCCATGACCGGATTCTTGCGGATATTCGCACGCGCAGGCATCCCTGCCTGGCCGCGCCGGTACGCGCGCAGCGCATGGCGCAAATAGTCTTCGGCCTGTCCAGCAAGCTGAGGGTAACTGGGATCAATCGAGGTCTTGGCATCCGTGCCATGACAGGAGGCGCAGTTGTGCCGTTCAAACACTGCCCTGCCCGCGTCCACTTTACCGGCTGAATAAGCCAGGCCAGCATGCGTCAGCGCCAACATACTTGAGAAAACCAACGCGCAACGAGATACATTCTTCATGGAACGACTCACTTCAGGGCCGAATAATAGGCGGCGACGTCTGCAATATCCTGCTCAGTCAGGCTCTTGGCAATAGCAACCATAGAGGGGTGGGTGCGATCTTCCGTGGCGTAGGCCATCAGCGCCGTCTCAATGTATCGGGCGTTCTGACCTGCGATCTTGGGAACGAAATAGACTTCGGGAAACGCGGTTTTATAGCCAGGAATGCTATGACAGCCGATACACATCGACACTTTCCTCATGCCGTCCTGGGCATTGCCGA
>JBAYOI010000041.1:0-14153 GCA_041678365.1 Pigmentiphaga sp.
CCGCGCTTGGCCGCGGTAATGACGGTACGGCCATCACCGGAACCCAGATCCACCAAGTGGTCTTCCGGCGTCAGCTTGGCCATATCCAGCATGCGATCCACCAGTGCCTGGGGAGTCGGCACCCAGATCACGTCTTTACCGGATTGACCCACCTGCGGCGTGAACTCGGTTGCGGCCGCTTTGTTTTGGGTGTCGGCCAGGACCGGCCCGCTGAACACCGCGGCGCACACGGCGGCGGCAAGCGTCTTGTAGAGCATTGACATGATGAATCTCCTGCTTGAGTTATTTGAGGGAGTTGCTGTTTGGAGAGGAGGCCTGCTCAAGCTCAGCGTCGTCCGCGGACGTGCGCTTGAACAGCAGAATCGGAATGCCTGCAATCAGCACAGCCAGACCGATCAGGCCCGCCATGCCCGTATACGTTACGCTGGCATAAAACATATACAAGCAGGTCAGGCAGAAAATAAGCGGGGTCACGGGATAAAGCGGAACCCGGTAAGGCAGTTGCCGCTCCGGAAAGCGCTTGCGCAGGACGAATAGCGCCACGCCAACCAGCAGCAGAAAGCCCCAGAATACCGGCGCGGTGTATTCCACCATGGCGGTAAAGCCATCACGCGTCACCGTCCCCATGCCAATCAAGGCCAAGGCAATCACGCCTTGCAGAATCTGGCCATTGGCCGGGGTTTTGCCGCGGCCGTCCCAGACGCCGACCCACTTCAGGATGGTCAAGTCCTTGGCCATGGCATAGAACACCCGGGAGCCGGTGAAAATCGTCGCGTTCAACGTGGAGATGGCCGCCACGACAATCGCTAAAGTCACGACCACTTCGCCCGGCGCGCCCGCCACTTGCCGCATCATGTCCGCCGCCACCGCATTGGACTCACGCAACCCGTCCAGGCCCAGAATGCCCAGCAAGGCCAGATTGGCCAGCACGTACAGGGTGACCAGGATGAAGGTCCCGATGGTCAGCACTTTGGCGATATTGCGCGGCGCATCCTTCAACTCGCCGGTCAAATAGGCGGCTTCGTTCCAGCCGCCGTAGGTCAGCAAGACGAAAATCATCGCCATGCCCAGCGCCGCCGACTCCGGCGTCATGCTGACGGATGGAGCCGCCGCGGCATCTGGACGGCCGAAAAAACCGAACAGGATAATGGCCGCAATGGCGCCAATCTCCAGAAAGGTCACGATGATTTGAAGATTCTTGCTTTCCGTCGTACCGATCACATTGACCACGGTCAGCAGCAGGACTGACAAAGCCGCGTAAATGGCGGGCCCGTAAGGCCCGATCGGAATCAGCTGAGAGAGATAATCCCCAAGCATGAAGGCAACGGCGGCAATGGCGCCAGTCTGGATCACCGTGCAACGGGCCCAGCCAAACATCATCGCGACCGACTTTCCATAAGCCCGGGAAAGGAAGTGATATTCACCGCCCGCATGCGGATGCGCGGCGGAAAGTTCCGCATAACATAAGGCCCCGATGAGGGTGATCAGGCCGCCCAGCACCCAGACAAGGATGAACATCCATTCCGAGCTGACATTTCCCGCAACGATGGAGGGCGTTCGGAAAATGCCGATACCGACAACCAGGCCCACCATGATCGTGATTGCATCAAAGACGGACAATTGAGCCTGGGGTTCACTGCGGTGTTGGTCCTTCATTTGGATCCTTCTAACAAGGCAGAGAAAATTTGCCCAGGCTCCCGCTGGCCCGCCATTCTTAACGGCAAAGCTGGGCAAGGAAGCTGGACGCGCGAGCAGGCAGCAGTCTTCTTATCTCTGTCTGCCAGCAACAATGTACCGAACTTAGCCCATCATGACTAGACAGTTTTTTTAACGCACGCGGCAAGGAAACCGACCCGGGCGGCCCGCGTTTTCCCCTGGAAACTCAAGCCGCCCGGGGCCTGCCTTATAAATCAAAATGTTGACCCTGCAAGGGAACGCTGGCCTTCCAGCCCAGCTCCCGGCCAATCCGCTCGCGCAGAGCCTCGGACGCCTCCGCTTCGCCATGAACGATGAATACCCGCCGTGGCGCCTGTTCAAAGCCTGACAGCCAACGCATCAGTTCGTCGCTGTCCGCGTGCGCGGACAGCATCGGCAACTCGGCCACTTCGGCATTGATCGGCACCCATTGCCCGTAAATTTTGGCTTCCTTGGCCCCATCGAGCAGCTTCCGGCCGCGCGTCCCCGGCGCCTGAAAACCGGAAAACAGCAAGGTGTTGCGGTGATCCGGCGCAAACGCGGCAATATGGTGAAGCACCCGGCCGCCTTCCACCATTCCGCTCGCGGACAGAATGACTTTCGGGTAGCGGTTGGCCGACAGCGCTTTCGATTCCTCCGCATCACGGATATAGGTCACGGCGTCGCACGCGGCCGCGTAGTCTTTTTCTTCAAGGCGATGCTCATCCGGATAGCTGCGCAGCAAGTCCACCGCGCTGGTGGCCATCGGACTGTCCAGATAGACCGGCACGTTGTCCAGGCGCCCGGACTTGCGCAAGGCCCAAAGATGATGAATCAAGGACTGGGCCCGCCCGACGGCAAAGGCGGGAATCACCACCGTGCCACCGCGCCGACTGGTCCGCTCAATGACCTCGCCCAGCGCGCTCACTGGATCCGCCGTGTCATGGAGACGATTGCCGTAGGTGGATTCAATGACGACATAATCCGCTTCGGGGATCGGCGCCGGTGGATGCATGACGGGATCGTTATAGCGCCCGAGGTCGCCAGAGAACGCGAGCGTCTGTCCGGCAACCCGAATCTCCGCCGTGGCGGCGCCCAGGATATGCCCCGCCCCACGCATGACCAGGCTTGCGCCGCCCGGCAGTTCCACGGTTTCATGCAGCTTGACCGTCTTGAACGCGTCAAGTGCCCGCTCGGCATCAATCACCCGATACAGGGGCAAGGCCACCTCGTGTTTGGAAAACCCTTTCCTGTTGGCAAACTCGGCGTCTTTTTCCTGCAGGAAAGCGCTGTCCATCAAAATCAGTCTGGCCACATCGCGGGTTGCCGCCGTGGCGTAAATCCGGCCTTTGAAACCTTCCGCCACCAAACGCGGCAAATAGCCGCAGTGGTCGAGGTGCGCATGGGTCAACACAACGGCGTCAATCTCGTGCGCCGCAACCGGCAGGCGCTGCCAGTTCAATTCCCGCAGGTTCTTCAAGCCCTGGAACAGGCCGCAGTCCACCAATAGGCGGTGCTCGCCATAACTGAGCAGATGCTTCGACCCCGTCACCGTGCTTGCCGCGCCAAGAAAAGTCAGTGAGAGCATGGGTGACCTCCTATCGTTATTGTTGTGAATCGTTCAGTACCCGTTCAATCGTTGATCTGCAAAGCAGCCGGATCTCCCCTCCCTTCAATGGCCGCCCGCACCGCGGGCGCAAGACCCGAGTCCAGGCCTGTCAGCTCGGCGGCGGCCGCCACCGCGTGCGCCCACGTGCATCGGTTTGCAAACAGCATGCCCGCCACATCAAACGTTCCTCCCCGGCTGATATACCCCAGCGCCCGGGTACGGGCGGGACCTTCATCCATCCTGCGCAAGACGCCGAGCAAGGGCTCGGGCCGGGTATGGCTCAGCATGACCCGGGGCAGGCCAGCGGGAAACAGCGCCCGAAGACGATCATCATCAAGCACGAACGCGGCCTCGATGTCATCGCGCGGCATGCGCAGGCGCCCCGGCTCGACCACCACCGTCACGCAGACGCGCCGACCTTGCCGCTGCCAGTGCCGCTGCGCCTTCAGCGCTTCGTCGAGCTGGTATGCGCCCACCACCACATACTGGAAGTCAGCCTCTGTGGGGGTGCCAATCAAGTGCGCCGCGCCCTGTTCAAGCAATTGCTCGGCCTGCGCGGGTGAAAACCGGTGCTCGACATCCCGCTTCGAGACCACCACGCAAGCGAGCTGGCCGCGTGTGCCATATACCTCGCGCAGCGCCGCAATGGCGGTATTGCCGTCCACCGGAAACAGCACGCGGGAAGTGTCGGACATTTCTCCAAGCAGCGCTTCACCGATGGTGGGATCCTGATGCGACTGTTCATTCTTGGCGTTCTCCCAGGTATGGGAGGTGACGATCAGCGGCACGGACAGCCAGCCCGCCGCCTGCCCCAGCTCATACTGCCGCCGGGAGAAAATGATTTCCTGGCGCATCATGCCCAGCATCTTCACCGCGAAGGCTTCGTAGCTGACGATCAGGTTCAGCCCGGCCTTGTTGCCGATGGCCGCGCCCGCCACCGCTTCTTCGTTGAGCGCCGTGATGACCGAACCCAGCAAGGCTTCCGGCACGTCCTGCTCGGGCTCGTTGACGCGGTGCCGCAGCAAGGCCAGCGTGTCTCCCATTTTGTTGCTGGCCAGTTCATCCGGATTGCCGACCCGAACCCGCAGCGCCGGGTTGGCGTTCACCAGATCCACAAACCAGCGATCCAACACACTCATGGCGCTGCCCACACTGCCGGCCTCGGCCCATTGCGGTTCGGGCTGGCGCAACGGCGCGGGGCGCCGGTGCGCCATCGGGTGCTCGCTTTCGAGCGGACGGGATTGCTGGGCATGATTAAGCAAGGCCGACAGCGACTGCTCCAACTCCGCTTGCGGCACGAACAGCGCAGCGGCGCTCTGATTGAAGGCCTCGCGCGACGCGGCGTCATGGCGCGGATTGCCGATCAGCGGCAGATTGTGCGCCGCGTTCTTTCCCGCCCCGGCAAAACCAAAGCCTTTTTCCGTTTCCGCGATGACGTAGGGCAATTGCGCGGGATAGCGGCGCTGCGGATCAGCGGCAAACGCCGCCAACGCGTCATCCGCCTGGAGAATGGCCAGGGCGATGGCGGCGGGGTCCCGGCCATCGACGATGACGGGACTGAAACCGTTATGCCGCAGGTCTTCGGCCAGCCATTGCGCGCCCCCTTCCTGCACGATCTGGGTCCGCTGCTCGATCCGACGGCCATTCAGGATCATGACCGGGACGGCAAAGCCGCTGTCTTCCGCCCGCCACCAGCGCGTTGCCCAATCGGAGCCGCGTTGTTCCTCAAACGCGCCATCGCTGAGAAAGGCCACCAGCCGCTCCCCCGGCAAGGGCATGTGGATGTATTGCAGGTCGGCAAAACCCAGGTAGCCCCCTTCCGAAATCGCGCCCGCGGTGGCGGGCCCGGCGTGGCTGCCCAGCGGCACCGCCGGATGGCCGTTGCCGCCGATGGCGTAGGAGTAAAAGTCCGAAATCAGCCGCGACAGCCCGGCTTCGCTCCGGTCATAACGCCCCTGCTGCGCGGGCGATACATCACCGGTCAAGGCATTGACCGCCTCGATGGCCGCAACGCAATGCCCCTGCCCCATCAACCAGCCCCGGGTATGTCCGCTCAGCGCATTGGCCAATAGATAAGCCACAAAGGCGACCGCCATGTTCAAGGCGCCGCCCGTATGGCCTTCCGGCGTGGCCTTGAAATCCGCCTCGGCCAGCGCCGCGCCGGAGAGATCGATCCGCTTGGCGTAGGTCATGTGCGCCACCACATTCATGGCGGCGCAACTGAGCCGGTCGGCGGCCGCCAGCATGGCCCAGGCCTGTTCGTCGCTGAACCGCCCCTCAGCCGCCCATTGCTCAACCCTTGCCTTGGCCTGATCAACGGTTTCCGGGCGATGTTGAATCGGCCCATAACCTGCGCGCCAGCGTGCCTGCATCGTGCTCATTGTCATCCCCGCGTATCGTCGTTCTTGTAAAAATGATACCCGAACCGATGACGCCTGGGCTCGACCCCGCCCTCCCACATCGCCTACGATGAAAACTCTCCTCCCCGACGAATCCGCGATGATCACCCCCACTGCCGCCTCCGCACCGCCCGCCGCCTCACCCGGACGTCTGGTCCTGGTGCTCAATTGCGGCTCGTCCAGCATCAAGTTCGCCCTGTTTGACGCCGCGCAGGCTCCGTTGCCACGCACGCCGCTCTGGCAGGGAAAGATCGGGGGCATCGGCGGCCCCGCCCCGCTATTCGAAGAGTCGGACGCTTCCCCTCACCCGCTGGCCGCGGCGTCAAGCCAGGCTTATCCTGAAGCGCTGGCCTATTTGCTTCAACGCATCGAACAACGGCTGGACGGACACCGCCTGGCGCTGGTTGCGCATCGCATCGTGCATGGCGGCAGCAAGTATGCCGCGCCAACCCGGATGACGCCCGAGGTGCTGGCCGACCTGAAGCGCTACATCCCGTTGGCGCCACTGCATCAGCCGTTTGCGCTGGAGGCCATCGGCATCCTGATGCGCAAACATCCCGACCTGCCCCAAGCCGCCTGCTTCGACACGGCCTTTCACCACACCCTGCCAGTCCTGGAGCAAGTCCTGCCGCTTCCGTATGAAGCCTGGGAGCACGGCCTGCGCCGCTACGGCTTCCATGGGCTGTCCTACCAGTATTTATCGATCGTGCTGGATGAAAAATACCCGCACGTGGCAAGCCAGCGCGTGATTGCCGCGCACCTGGGCAGCGGCGCCAGCCTGTGCGCGATGCACCAGCTGCAAAGCGTGGCCACCACGATGGGGTTTTCCGCGCTGGACGGCTTGATGATGGGCACGCGCTGCGGCGCGCTCGATCCCGGCGCCTTGCTCTATTTGATGGAAATCGAAAAGCTCTCCCTCGCTGACGTCGGGCAATTGCTGTATCACCAGTCCGGCCTGCTGGGCGTCTCCGGCCTGTCCGCCGAACCGCGCGTTCTCGTGACCCATGAGGCGGACCCGGGCCCGACGGGCGAACGGGCGCGGCTGGCGCTGGCGCTCTACGTTCACCGCATCGTCAAAGAGATCGGCGCGCTGATCGCGGTGCTCGGCGGGCTCGACCTGCTGGTATTTACCGCCGGGGTGGGCGAACATAATGCTTTCATCCGACAACGCGTCTGTGCGCAACTGGGCTTCATTGGCGTTGAACTGGATGACGCCGCCAACCAGGCGCACCAGGCCGTGATCTCCGCTGAACGGAGCCGGGTCCGGGTAGCGGTGGAGCCGACCAACGAAGAGTGGATGGCCGCCTGCCAGACACTACAGTGGTGTTGAGCCCGCCTCCACGCCGTCCCCATGCCTACCCCTGCCGGACTTCAGCTCGGCCCCTACACAAGGAAACTCATGCACGTATCGATCAGCCGCTACACGACTTTTTATCTGGTCATCGCCGCCACGCTCGTGACGTGCTTGCTGGGATGGCTGGGCAGCAACGGGTGGTATCTTGCCACCGTCCTGTTCGGCGCGCTGACGGTGGTCGGCATCCTCGATCTGACCCAAACCCGGCAAGCGGTCCGGCGCAACTACCCGATCATTGGCAACCTGCGCTATTTCTTTGAAACCATTCGCCCGGAAATGCGCCAGTATTTCATTGAAGACGACAATGACGAATCCCCGTTCTCCCGGGTGGATCGTTCACTGGTCTATCAGCGCGCCAAGCAGCAAGTGGACAAACGCCCGTTCGGCACGCAGGAAAACGTCTACCGGACCGACTTTGAGTGGATCAATCACTCCATGGAGCCCGCCGAACCGGACACAATAGATTTCCGCATCCAGGTGGGCGGCCCCGACTGCACCCAGCCGCACTCCCTGTCCGTGCTGAACATCTCCGCCATGAGCTTTGGCGCGCTGTCCGCCAATGCTGTGCTGGCCCTGAACAAAGGCGCGGCGCTGGGCGGCTTTGCCCACGATACCGGCGAAGGCGGCGTCAGCCGTTACCACCTTGAACACCAAGGCGACCTGATCTGGAATATTGGCTCCGGCTACTTCGGCTGCAATGACGGCAAAGGCAGTTTTTCCGAAGAGGAGTTCGTCAAGCGCGCCCGGCTCGACAACATCAAGATGATCGAGATCAAGTTGTCGCAGGGTGCAAAGCCGGGCCACGGCGGCATGCTGCCCGCCGCGAAGGTCAGTGCCGAGATCGCGGACGCGCGCGGCATCCCGGTTGGCGTCGACTGCATTTCGCCGCCCAGGCACGCCGCCTTTACCACGCCCATTGAACTGCTGCACTTCGTGGCCAGATTGCGCCAGCTGTCCGGCGGCAAGCCGGTCGGTTTCAAGCTGTGCATCGGCCATCCCTGGGAGTGGTTCGCTATTGCCAAGGCCATGCTCAAAACCGGCATTACGCCGGATTTCATCGTGGTTGACGGCGCGGAAGGCGGTACCGGCGCCGCGCCGATCGAATTCAGCGATCACGTCGGCACACCCTTGCGCGAAGGCCTGCGGCTGGTCCACAACACGCTGGTCGGCATCGGCCTGCGCGATCAGATCAAGCTCGGCGCTTCCGGCAAGATCATCACCGCTTTTGACATGGCCCGCACCTTCGCGCTGGGCGCCGACTGGTGCAATAGCGCGCGCGGCTTCATGTTTGCCGTTGGCTGCATCCAGGCGCAAGCCTGTCATACCGATAAATGCCCGACCGGCGTCACCACGCAGGATCCAAAGCGCCAGAAAGCCCTGGTGGTTGAAGACAAATCCGTGCGTGTGGCCAACTTCCATACCAATACGCTCAGCGCCCTGTCAGAACTGCTGGCGGCGGCGGGTTTGAAGCATCCGGATGAGCTGCGCCCGCACCATATTGTCAAGCGTATTGCCAACGGCGAGGTCCGCTTGCTGGCAGCGCTGTATCCGGACCTTGAAAAAGGCGAACTGTTGCAAGGCAAGTTCCGCAACACCCTGTTCCGCACGGTCTGGCCGATGGCCCAGGCCGACTCGTTCGCGCCGCTCTACAGTCTCAGCGCCGCGCTGTCCGGCAATCCCAATACCTCCTTGCCGCCCAGCGCCAGCGAAGCCAACAAAGCGCATGCGCACTCCCCGTCCTGAACACGTTCAGGGCGGGTTTTCCGCGTACATCCGCTGAATCAGCGTCTTGATCGTTTCTATGTACCAGGCGCTGTCATTGCTGCGATGGCTCAAGATCACCGGCGAGGTGGCCCGCTCATCGGCCACCAGCCGGTAATGCACATCGCTGCGTAGCCGCGCCGACGTGGGCACCAGGCACACGCCCGCCTCCGCCGCCACCAGGCCCAGCGCGGATTGCAGCTCCCGCACTTCAATCACCTCGGCGGGCCGCACCGACACATCATCCAATAAGCTCAGCACGGTGTCCGCAAAGCTGGGCCGAGGCGCATTCGGATAAACCAGCAGACTCTCGCCTGCGATCTGCTGGAGTTCGATCGGTGCCTCCGTGCGAGCCAGCGGCGAGCGCGGGGGAATGGCCGCCACCAGACGTTCCTCACGCAGCACAACGCGCTCAACGCCCGCATCCTGGCTGCGCACCCGGCCAAAGCCGACATCGATCCGGCCCGTTTTCAGCGCTTCATTTTGCTGGACCGAACTCAACTCAATCAGCTGAATGTCCAGTTCAGCCCGGCTTTGACGTAGTTTGCGCACCAGACTCGGCAAACCACCGTACAAAATGGAAGGCACAAAACCGATGGACAGCACGCCTCGCTGATTTTGCGTCATCCGTTCCATGGTGCTTTTCAGCTGTTCAACCCGCCCCAGGATCTGGATTGCCTGCTCATAGAACACCTTCCCCGCTTCGGTTAGCTGAAGCGGACGGCTGTTTCTGTAGAGCAGGCTGGTGTTCAGCGACTGCTCCAGCAATTGGACCTGTCGGCTCAGCGCGGGCTGGGCAATGTGCAGCGCTTCCGAGGCGCGCGTGAAATTCCGCGCCTTGGCCACCGCAACAAAATATCTGAGTTGCCTTAAGTCCATGAGGGAAAACCATAGGAGAACAGCATAGTGCCTGGAGAAAGCACAGGAAAATCCGGCCTTATCGCCAAACTATATCATTTAGGCATGAAACAAGACGAAAACGGTGTTGGAAAAACTGAGGGCGGACATTTTCAATAGACAGCATGAGCCCCTTTGCAAGCTCACTGCCCAGCGCAATCTTTGACGGCACCGGGCAACGCACGATTCCTATCAGGAGGCACCCCATGAGTGTGAAGATTTTTGACAACCCCGAGGTTCAGGATTTCCTGAAGGTGATTGCCAACTTGAACCAGGCCGACGGCGACGCGCGCACCAAGCAGATCGTCCACCGCATTGTTTCCGATCTGTTCAAGGCCATTGATGACCTGGACATTAGCGCCACCGAATTCTGGGCGGGCATTGCCTATCTGAATCGCCTGGGCTCGCGTTCCGAAGCCGGTTTGCTTTCGCCGGGCCTCGGATTTGACCGTTACCTGGATATGCGCATGGA
This sequence comes from Pigmentiphaga sp., assembly GCA_041678365.1. Classification (GTDB taxonomy): domain Bacteria; phylum Pseudomonadota; class Gammaproteobacteria; order Burkholderiales; family Burkholderiaceae_B; genus Pigmentiphaga. The sequence goes on from JBAYOI010000041.1 coordinate 10,167, forward strand.
CGCCGCGGACGCCGCCCAGGGCATTGAAAGCGCCACCCCGCGCACCATTGAAGGCCCACTCTACGTGGCAGGCGCGCCGGTTGAACACGGCTTTGCCCGGCTTGACGACGGCACCGACACCAACGGCCAGACCCTGATCATGCACGGCACGGTGTTTGACGCCGCGGGCAAACCGCTGCCGGGCGCCCAAGTGGAAGTCTGGCACTGCAACACCAAAGGCTTCTACTCGCACTTCGACCCGACCGGCGAACAGCAGCCATTCAATATGCGCCGCACCCTGATTGCCGATGAAAACGGCCGCTACAAATTCCGGAGCATTGTGCCGCACGGCTACGGCTGTCCGCCCGATGGCCCGACCCATGCGCTGCTTGCCAGGCTCGGCCGCCACGGCAACCGTCCCGCGCACATCCACTTCTTCATCAGCGCCGACGGCCATCGCAAACTGACGACGCAAATCAATATCGACGGCGACCCGCTGGTGTTTGACGATTTTGCCTACGCCACGCGCGAGGACCTGGTGCCGCCGGTCATCGAGCACACCGACGCCGACCGCATCCAGGCCGAAGGCCTGGACGGCCCGTTTGCCGAAATCGCGTTCGACTTCCACCTGACCGCATTGGTGGATGGCGTTGACAACCAGATCGTGGATCGCCAGCGCGCCACGGCGTAACGCTCAAGGCCTCCCAACACAACGCGCCCCTCGTGGGCGCGTTGTTCGTTGTGGCGCCGAATTCCACTACTATGAGCAAAACATCGCTTCAACCCATCACACAAGCAGCACGGAGACGACACCATGGACGAATTCATGCAGGCAGCCCTTGACGAAGCCCGTCTCGGCCTCCAGGAAGGCGGCATTCCGATTGGATCGGTGCTGGTACATCAGGGGCGCATCCTCGGGCGCGGCCACAACCGGCGAGTCCAGCAAGGCAGCGCCATTCTCCATGGAGAAATGGACGCGCTGGAAAATGCGGGCCGACAGCCAGCCAGCGTGTATCGGGAATCGGTACTCTACACCACGCTCTCGCCCTGCCCGATGTGCACGGGCGCCATCCTGCTTTATGGCATCCCGACAGTCATCATTGGAGAGAACCAGACCTTCCTGGGCGGCGAGGACTTGCTGCGCGAAAAAGGCGTCACGCTTGAAGTGCTGCAAAACGAAGACTGCATTGCGTTGATGCGTCATTTCATTGCCGCCAGGCCCGAGCTGTGGAACGAGGATATTGGTGTCTGACCGTCTCATGCCTGAGCGCGGGAGGCGCTTAACCGCTATAGTGGCGGCATCAGCCTGCAAGGCAGTTTTGCTCATCAAGACAGGAGGCAATAATGACTGAACCCCGCATGACCAACCTATTTCTGCAACTGGGCCTGGACGCCACTGAGGCGGCCATTGCCGAGTTCATCGGCAAGCATCAGATCCCCACTGACATGGACTTGATCGATGCCCCGTTCTGGAGCGAAGGACAACGTCAGTTCCTGGCGGAGAAAAAAGCCGCCGACGGCGAATGGACCACGATTGTTGATCAGCTCAATGAATCGCTGCATGAAGACGCCGTCAGGCAGCACATGAAGCATCAGTAAGGCCGGAAAGGCCTTCCGTACGTGACTGGTTCGACATTGCGCTGGTAGGCGGTGGCGTTCTACTGCTGGCCCTGCCCAAGCCGCCTTCGGCTTGATTGATGCAATTTTTCTGTGAAGTTTGTGTTTCAGGAAAATCTATGTATAATTCTGTTTCTCCGCTGCAGCGCAACGCCGCAACGGAAATGCGGGAGTAGCTCAGTTGGTAGAGCGCAACCTTGCCAAGGTTGAGGTCGCGAGTTCGAGACTCGTCTCCCGCTCCAGATTTTAGAAAAGGCCCAAACTTCGGTTTGGGCCTTTTTTCGTTGGTGGCATTTGCAGAGTGCGATTAATTTAATAGATACCGACCTAGCGTGGCTTACCCAGCAGCTCTGACCTCCCGATAACTTCTCGCTCACTCTCGGGCTTTGCAGGGTCTGAGAACCCCGCCTGTACAATCGCTTCGTCCAGTCCTTTGAAAGCTGCCAAACTCTTCGGGCTTCGCAACGAACTCATCCCATCATTCCAAGCATGCACCATCTGCTTGGCAACGCTATGCCAGCGAGGCTCATTCTTGGCCGCCTCTATTACCTCTTGCCCAACCTCTACAGCCGACTGGCATAAACACTCCACCATTTCCGCATAGTGTTTCGGCGCAATGCCCAACCTGGACTTGAAGAACCGTTCCAAGGTCTTCCCGACCACCCAAGTTTGGCGTCCATCAACGGCTAACCCCGGCGGGTTAACTGCATAACGTGGATACGCCTGCGTGGTGACAACATCATAGACCGGCGTATAAGCCACATCTTTCAAGCCGGTGTAATACAACGCGATGTTCTTAGCATGGCAATCGGCATTGCGTACCACATAGTTGGTCAGCACATGCCAGCCGAACTGCTCCAACTGCGCCCGGATGGCCGCAGCAGGTATATATGCCCGAGTAGCATTCAACACCCGCTCGGTCGTCGTTGCGTATTTCTCGTGCGGCGGCAGTCCCAGCAAACCACAGGCATCCTCGACTCCATGTGTGACGACCCCCTGATCATCCACGTCGAACCGATCTACGACCAGCACGCGCCCATCCGCCGACATGCGTGTCCTTGCCACCGGTACGACGTTCAGGCGCTCAAGCACCCGCATGGTGTAGAACTCGTTGAACCCGAGATAAGGCGTGTTGTCATCCGAGCCCTTGATGATGTGGCGGCTGGTGCGCAATGTGGGCTTGCCCACAGCATACACAGACGCATTCGCTCCCTCTTCCGGTGCAATGAACTTGGGCACCATGCCTGATATGGATGCCCGCGCATACCGGCGTACCAAGCTGGCAAAATGCGTCGCGGTGTTCTCTGCCTTGAGCAAAGACTCAATCTGCAACGGCTCCACATCGCCGCTTGCCGTACCACCTTCAGGAGTGACAGTTACACGCCCAATCCCCATGCCGCCCACCACCGCCAGCAATGAAAGATCCGTACCATCAAGCAGCGGCCCGAATTCTTCACGGATGATGCTCAGCAGATAGCCTTCAGGCAGGTTCTGCCGAAAGAAAGGGTGGAGATCACGCGGCCAGCGCCAGGGTTCCGCTCGGACCGGCATCGTCAAACTGACGAAATCCGCAGGATCGGCATCCGGCAGATAGCTCAAGACATACTCATCACGCTCCCGATAGAGCTTGGCAACGGTCCTTCCGCATACATGCACATCGAGTCTCATGGTTCGCCGTCCCGCCTCTGCTCGGCCAGGATATCCTCGACGGTTCTGACATGACCCTGCTTGACAGGCTTGAGGTCGTAGCCCGCGGCTTCGAGCAGCCGCAGCAATGCGGAAACGCTCATGTCGCCTTTGGCAAGCGTCTCCATGCGAGCAACGGTCGTGCGAGAGACCCCAGCGCGTTGGGCCAGCGCTTCCTGGCTCAAACCCGCTTCCCGACGCACGCAACGGAGCAAGCCTGCAACGTCAGCTAGTGTTGTCATGTATCCCCTAAGCATCAAAATTCACGTATTTAATTAAAATGTAGCCCGTAGGATACATTTTTACAAGAGAAATGAATTAACAGCTGCTTGTCGACACAAGCCACCTACATCAGAAAGGTTTGTAGCCTACGAGAATCAAACTAGCCACTATCAACAGGTTTTGAAGCACAGCAGCTACAGGCACCAAGGCCACAGTCAAGACTAGAAGCTCAACACAGGAACTACAACCAGTTAGATATAAATAAGCCACGAGCTCGATACACGTCTCGTCTCCCATTCTAGATTTCAGAAAAGCCCAAACATCGGTTTGGGCTTTTTTGCTTTTGGTGATTACTACAGCGATTCAGGGTTCAACTTGGCGGCTTTGATCCATAGCGAACACTATCTCATCTAAAATTTAATATACCCTTGGCTTCAAGTTCGGTTCCCTGCTATGAAAAAACCGCCGCGTCGTCCGAAAAGC
>JBAYOI010000042.1:0-14005 GCA_041678365.1 Pigmentiphaga sp.
ATGCCTGGGAAGACAGCGCCCGGGTCCGTGCCGCCAGCCGACCCGCCCATCTGGTGAGCGGCCATTGGCACGAAGACGAGAGCCAGCCCGCTTAACCCGCCACTGGCGCGGCGGGGGCGGGCTCGGCCAGCACCGCCTGTAAATCCGTGACAATCCCCCGCAACTCAGTACGGATGGCCAGCAGTTCCGCTTCAGGCAGGCAGACTTGTGCTTCGGGCAGCGGCATTTCCTCAATTTGATTCCTGCCGCCCTCCAGGCGTTGCCGCGCACCGCTGATGGTAAACCCCTGCTCATACAGCAGCTCGCGGATCCGGCGGATCAGCAGCACTTCCTGATGCTGGTAATAACGCCGGTTGCCCCGCCGCTTCATCGGCTTGAGTTGCGTAAACTCCTGTTCCCAATAACGCAGCACATGGGGCTTGACCCCACACAACTCACTGACTTCACCAATGGTGAAGTATCGCTTTGCTGGAATGGGTGGCAAGACCACCGGTTGTTCTACACGCGCCATACAATCCCTTAACCTTGGCCGTCAGAACGCGGCATGTCATCAACCATGCTCTTGAGCTTCTGACTGGCATGAAACGTCACCACGTGACGGGCTGCAATGGGAATGGCCTCCCCGGTCTTGGGATTACGGCCGGGCCGTTGCGGCTTGTGCCTGACCTGGAAGTTGCCAAACCCTGAAAGCTTGACTGTATCACCCTGCACCAGGGCTTCGCGAATCTCTTCAAAGAATGTTTCAACCATATCTTTGGATTCGCGCTTGTTCAAGCCTACCCGTTCAAACAACAGCTCGGCCAGCTCCGCTTTCGTCAGGGTCTTGAGTTCAGCGGCGGCCGTGGCGTCCTGGGACGCCACGGCATACGAATGGTCCGGTGCATCGGCAAGTGGAAGCGTCATGGCAATACTTATACCCTCAAACGTGCTTGATGGGCCGACTCGAGCGCTTCGCGCAAGCGAGTCATGCAAGCATCCACACGTGCATCATCCAACGTGACTTCAGTATCCTGGAGCAGGAAGTGGAAAGCAAGGCTCTTCTCCCCGCCGCTGGCGGCCTTGTCCCGCCAGACGTCGAACAGCCTGACCTCGCGCACGATGGACAGGGCGGGATCCCGCTGGATCAGCGCGTCCACGGTATCGAACATGTCCTGCACCGGCACCGCTTCGCTGACCCACAGCGCCAGATCCCGGCTGACCACAGGTTGACGAGACAAGGTCTTGAGCGACGGCAAGGGCCGCTTCGCGATCCCGTCCGCATCCAGTTCAAACACGACCGGCGCATGCGGCAACTCGGCCTGTTGCTGCAACCTGGGATGCAGCTCCCCGATCCAGCCGACCCAGACCCCGTCCAGCTCGATCCGGGCGCAGCGGCCCGGGTGCAGAGCGGGATGGGTAGCCGCCACAAAACGCGGCGCCTGCTCGGAACATGGGGCCAGCAAGGCTTCCACGTCCGCCTTGACGTCGAAGAAGTCAACCTGACGGGTGCCCTCTCCCCACTGCTGCTCAACCGCCGGGCCATAGGCCAGGCCGGCCAAGCGCATTGGCTGAGAAACGCCCGCCACCGCTTCAGGCCCATTCAGCACCGATGCATCGCGGCGGAATACCCGCCCCAGCTCGAACACGCGGACGCGGTCAATCTTGCGTTTCAAGTTGAGCTGCACATTGGCCACCAGCCCGGCGATCAGGCTTGAACGCATGACGGACAGATGGCTGGCAATCGGGTTGAGCAAGCGGATCGGATCGGTCCTGCCCGCGTAATCGTTCTCCCAGCGCTCTTCAACAAAGCTGAAGTTGATCACTTCCTGGTAATCACGCGCGGCCAAGGCATGACGCAAGGCGTGCGGCGACGCCACGGTCTCGGGCTGGGCGCGCATCGTGGCGCGCGCCAGCGGCGGCACGGCGGGAATGTTGTCAAACCCGTAGATGCGCGCGACTTCTTCAATCAGGTCTTCTTCGATTTCCAGATCGAATCGATACGACGGCGGCGTGACCGCGAAGCCTTCGTCATCCCGCACATAAGGCAGTCCCAACCGATCAAAAATACCGGCAATCTGCGTTGCGCCCACGTCAACGCCCAGAATGCGATGGCAGCGCGCCGTGCGCAGACGCACGGGCTTGCGCTCGGGCAGCTGAATGCGCTGGTCATCGATCGGCCCGGCTTCACCGCCGCAATGCTGGACGATCAAGCTGGTCAGGTAGTCCAGGTCTTCCGTCAGCTGTTCAAAATCAACGCCGCGCTCAAAGCGATGGCCCGCGTCAGTGCTGAAATTGAACCGGCGCGAACGCCCGGCAATGGCTTCCGGCCACCAGAATGCGGCCTCCAGGTACAGATCCTGTGTGGTGTCCGTAACGGACGAGGATTCCCCGCCCATGATGCCCGCCAAAGAGAGCAAGCCGTTATCATCGGCAATCACGCCCACTTCCTCGTCGACCTCGACGGTCTGCCCATTGAGCAAAGCCAGGCTTTCGCCCGGGCGTCCCCAACGCACCGTCAGACCGCCAGTAACAGCAGCCAGATCGAACACATGGTTCGGCCGTCCGCGCTCCAGCATCACGTAGTTGGAGAGGTCAACCAGGATGGAAATCGAGCGAACGCCGCAACGCTCGAGCCGCGACTTGATCCACGCGGGGGTAGGCGCCGACGCATTGACGCCGCGCACCACACGTCCGGCAAAGCGGCCGCACAGGTCAGGCGCCTCGACCTTGACCGGCAAGACCTCGGTCAGACTGGGTGTGACCACCGGCAGCGTGGGCCGGGACAAGGCGGCGCCGGTCAGCGCCGCCACTTCGCGTCCAATGCCGTAGACCGACAGGCAATCGGCCTTGTTCGGCGTCAGCTTCAACGTCAGCAGCGTATCGTCAAGATCCAGGTAACGGCGAATGCACTCGCCCACCGGCGCATCCGCGGGCAGTTCAAGCAGGCCGGCGTGATCCTGCGACAGGCCCAGCTCCTTGGCCGAACACAGCATGCCGAAGGACTCAACGCCCCGCAGCTTGCCCTTGCCGATCTTGAAGTCGCCGGGCAAGCGCGCGCCAATCGTGGCCAGCGGCACCTTCATGCCTTGCGCCACATTCGGTGCGCCGCAAACGATTTGCAACGGGGCTTCATGCTCTGCGGCCCGGACTTGGCACACGCGCAGTTTGTCCGCGTTCGGATGCGGCTCCACGGCCACGACTTCGGCCACGACAACACCAGTGAAAGGAGGCGCGACCGGCTCGGTCTCCTCGACTTCCAGGCCCGCCATCGTCAATTGGTGGGCCAGATCCTCAGTTGAAATGGCGGGGTCGACCATCGACCGCAGCCAGGATTCAGGAAATTGCATAGTGAGCTCTACCGGTTCAGTTGAACTGTTTCAAGAAGCGCAAATCGCCCTCGAAGAATTGGCGCAAATCATTGACGCCGTAGCGCAGCATGGTCAGGCGCTCCAGGCCCGATCCAAACGCAAAACCGACGTAGCGCTCCGGATCCAGACCATAGTTGCGCACCACCGTCGGATGCACCTGTCCCGAGCCCGAAATTTCCAGCCAGCGCCCCTTGTTCGGGCCGGCGGTGAACATCATGTCGATTTCCGCCGACGGCTCGGTGAACGGGAAGAAAGACGGACGATAGCGCAGCACCAGATCATCGGTTTCAAAGAAAGCGCGCAGGAAATTGGTATAGACCCCTTTCAGATCCGCAAAGGAGATGTTTTCATCGATCCACAAGCCTTCCACCTGATGGAACATCGGGGAATGCGTGGCGTCGCTATCAACCCGGTAGGTGCGCCCGGGCGCAATGACTTTGATCGGGGGCTGATGCGAGCGGGCATAGCGGACCTGCATCGGGCTGGTGTGGGTGCGCAGCAGCAAAGGCAGGCCGTTCTCATCGTTCATGTCAATGTAGAACGTGTCCTGCATGGAACGGGCCGGGTGATTTTCCGGGTTGTTCAGCGCGGTGAAATTGGTCCAGTCGTTTTCAATCTCGGGGCCTTCCGCCACGTCAAAACCGATGGAGCGGAAAATTTCTTCAATACGCTGCCAGCTGCGGATGACCGGATGCACGCCGCCCAGGCCACGGCCCCGGCCCGGCAAGGTGACATCGATGGTTTCTTGAGCCAGCCGCGCATTCAACTTGGCTTCGGCCATGGCCTGCCGGCGCGCATTCAACAAGGACTCGATCTGGCCCTTGGCTTCGTTGATCCGAGCGCCCGCCGAGCGTTTTTCTTCTGGCGACAACGCGGCCAAGCCTTTCAACAACGCGGTCAGCGCGCCTTGCTTACCCAGGAACCGGGCTTTCTCGTTCTCAAGTGCATTGGGGTCGGCTGCCGCGGCAAAGGCGGTTTCAGCCTGACGGATCAGATCGTCCAGATTCTGGGACATGGCGATAGTCTAACTCGAAGATTCAGTGAAAAAAGACAGCGCTCAAATACAAACGGGGCTTCAACAGAAGCCCCGTTTGGGTCAGGTGCACAGAAACGCGCACTGCCAGATCAAGCGGGCCGACAACCGACCCATCCCGACCTTAAGCCGCCAGGGCGTTCTTGGCTTGTTGCACGATGGCGGCAAAGCCAGCTTTATCGCGAACGGCCAAGTCAGCCAAAACCTTGCGATCGAGATCGATCGAAGCTTTTTTCAGGCCGGCAATAAAGACGCTGTACGACACGCCATGCTCACGCACGGCAGCGTTGATACGCGTGATCCACAGCGCACGGAACGTACGCTTCTTGTTGCGGCGGTCACGGTAGGCATACTGCCCGGCCTTCATTACCGCCTGTTTGGCAACACGGAAAACGTTACCACGGCGGCCACGATAACCCTTGGCAGCGCTGATGACTTTTTTATGACGGGCCCTTGCGGTTACCCCACGTTTAACTCGAGGCATTTGAAAACTCCAGATTCAGCGTCAGTGATTAAGCGAAAGGCATCATTGCCCGTACGGATTTGACATCGGCCTCGTGGACCGCTGTGATACCGCGCAACTGACGCTTGTTCTTGGTGGTTTTCTTCGTGAGGATGTGGCGCTTGAACGCCTGGCCCCGCTTGATGGAACCGCTACCGCGGACCTTGAAGCGCTTTGCAGCGCTTTTCTTGGTCTTCATCTTAGGCATGACTGCTCTTTCCTGTATTGACATGCTCACGGGTGCTGGCGCACAAAAGCCAGGCTTGATGACCCGCATTCACTTGTTATACCCGCCCCAGGCCGAAACCTGCCTGACGCACCTCCCCGGCGAAAACACCGCGAGGAAGGATTTGAAAGCGCCAGAAGCATCAGGATTTTTGATGCCGAGCTTTTTCAGAAACCAGAGCAAAAGCGCAGACTTACGTTTATTAGCCGCTCTTTTTGCCAACTGGATCCTGAGAAACGGTGCATTATACCGCGTTATTCAGCAGAACCCTTGGTAGCCGTCGCTTTTTTGCGCGGAGCGATGACCATCACCATTTGACGGCCTTCAAGCTTGGGCATGGACTCAACCTGAGCGATTTCAGTCAGTTCGTCACGAACACGTTCCAGCACACGCATACCGAGTTCTTGGTGAGCCATTTCACGGCCCCGAAACCGGAGGGTGACTTTTGCCTTGTCGCCTTCTTCGAGGAAGCGGCGCAGATTGCGCAGTTTGACCTGGTAATCGCCTTCGTCGGTACCGGGACGGAACTTGACTTCCTTGACCTGAATCGTGCGTTGCTTGAGCTTGGCTTCGTGCTGGCGCTTTTGCTCCTGGTACTTGAATTTGCCGTAGTCCATCAGGCGGCAGACCGGGGGCTGCGCCGTGGGGGCGATTTCGACCAGGTCGACTTCGTGTTGCTCGGAAAGACGGAACGCTTCGGCCAATTTGACGATGCCAAGCTGTTCGCCCTCTACGCCAATCAAGCGCACTTCAGGTGCAGTGATTTCACCATTGATGCGGTTCGCTTTATCGGTTGCTATGTCTGGAACTCCTGAATAAATGAAAAAAAACCGGCGCAACAGTCAGGGTTGCGGCGTTCGCCTGATTTCAGGCGACGATCGGCCTGTCAAACAGGACGACGCTCAGCCACATCCTCTGTCAGTCTCGAAACAAACGCTTCCAAGGGAAGAACTCCCAGATTCTGATTGCCTCGGGCTCGCACGGCTACCGCCTCAGCCTGGCGTTCTTTATCGCCTACCACAAGGATATACGGTATTTTTTGCAGGCTGTGCTCTCTGATTTTATAGTTGATCTTCTCGCCACGCAAATCCGATTCGACGCGAAAGCCGCGTTTCATCAAGGTTTCCGCGACACTTTTCGCGTAATCGGCAGTGGCTTCGGAGATATTGCACACTACCGCCTGGACCGGCGCCAGCCACGGCGGCATCGCGCCCGCGTAGTTCTCGATCAGCATGCCGATGAAACGCTCGAGCGAGCCGAGAATGGCGCGGTGCAGCATGACCGGCGTCTGGCGCTGATCGTGCTGGTCCACATATTCCGCGCCCAGACGCGCAGGCATTGAGAAATCCACCTGGATCGTGCCGCACTGCCAGTGCCGCCCGATTGCGTCCTTCAGGGTGTACTCGATCTTGGGACCATAGAAGGCGCCATCGCCCGGGCTGACATCGAATTCGCAGCCCGCGCGGCGCAGGCTTTCGAACAAGGCGTCCTCAGCCTTGTCCCAAATCTCATCCGATCCGATCCGATGATCCGGACGCGTGGCCACCTTGTACAGAATCCCGCTGAAACCGAAGTCCGCATAAACCTGCTGCAATTGGCGCGTGAACGCAACGCACTCTTCCAGGATCTGGTCCTCGGTACAGAAAATGTGGCCGTCATCTTGCGTAAAGCCGCGCACCCGCATCAGGCCGTGCAAAGAGCCCGACGGTTCATTGCGGTGGCACTGGCCGAACTCGCCGTAGCGCAGCGGCAGATCGCGGTATGAATGCAGCTTGGACTTGAAGATCTGCACATGGCCGGGACAGTTCATCGGCTTCAGCGCATAGGAACGGTTCTCGGACTCGGTCGTGAACATATTGTCACGGTAGTTGTCCCAGTGACCCGTCTTCTCCCACAGCGTACGGTCCAGAATCTGCGGCCCCTTGACTTCCTGGTAGCCGTTGTCGAGGTAGACCTTGCGCATGAATTGCTCGACCTGCTGCCACAGCACCCACCCTTTCGGATGCCAGAAAATCAGGCCCGGCGCCTCATCCTGGAAGTGGAACAGGTCCAGCTCCTTGCCCAGGCGGCGGTGATCGCGCCGCTCGGCCTCTTCCAGCATGTGCAGATAGGCGTCCTGATCTTCCTTGCGGGCCCAGGCCGTGCCATAGATGCGCTGCAGCATTTCATTGTTGCTGTCACCGCGCCAGTACGCGCCGGCCACCTTCATCAATTTGAAGACCTTCAACTTGCCGGTGGTCGGCACGTGAGGACCGCGGCAGAGATCGATGAACTCGCCCTCACGGTACAGGCTGATGGTCTGGTTGTCCGGGATTGATGCAATGATTTCGGCTTTGTAGGTCTCGCCAATCGAATGGAAGAACGCAACGGCGTCATCGCGCTTCCACTCCTCGCGCGTCACAACCTCGTCTTTCTTGGCCAGTTCGTGCATTTTCTGCTCGATCTGCTCAAGATCCTCGGGTGTGAACGGGCGGCTATAAGAGAAGTCATAGTAGAAACCGTTGTCAATCACCGGCCCGATCGTGACCTGGGCTTCCGGGAACAGCTCCTTGACGGCATAGGCCAGCAAATGCGCGGTCGAGTGGCGAATCAGGTCCAGGCCATCCTCGTCCTTGGCGGTGATGATGGCCAGCTCCACGTCTTGGTCAATGGTGAAGCTGGTATCCACCAGTTTGGCATCCTGTCCGGCCAGCGTGACCCGGCCCGCCAGCGCGGCCTTGGCCAGCCCGGCGCCGATGGAAGCAGCCACCTCGGCAACCGTGACCGGTTGCGGGAATTCTCGCTGTGAACCGTCGGGCAGCGTAACCTGAATCATGAATACGACCTCGTCAAGACCAGCCCCTTGGCTGGAACAAATTTCTGATGCGTCCCGCGCGCGCCGCCACTACCGGGGGCAAGCCCAACGCCAGGACAAAAAAAAGCGGCCTACGCCGCTTTTGCTGATGAGCTTTTTTTCTTGGACCCAATCATCAATCACACAGGACCAGAAAACCACCGCGGCTATTAGGCGAGGCTTCCGGACGTAGTTCGTGCTGATTGCATGCTTGGGCTCATAAAAACAAACGCTCTGTGTTCAGCAGGTATTTTACCATGCCGGGCGGCGCTTGCACCGCAGCAAAACAACATGAAAAAGGCCGAGTCACAAGACTCGGCCTTTTGAATTGGTAGGCGCAATTGGATTCGAACCAACGACCCCCACCATGTCAAGGTGGTGCTCTAACCAACTGAGCTATGCGCCTGTTGCCTGGCAACCGCTCTGCGTTCAGAGCTGTGTTGTGCAGCGAGATTTGAATTATAGGGAGTTTCTCTCCCCTGTGTCAAATCTTTATCAAACTATTTTCGGGAGACATCAAGCACCCCTTGCACTTCCGAGATGCCCGCCAGCGCGCGCCCCAGATGCTGGCCATCTTTCACCTCGGCGGTGAACACCATGATGGCATAGCCTTGTTTGCTTTGGGTGTTGACGCCAACAACATTGATCCGCTGGCGCGCAAAAACTTCCGAGATGTCACGCAACAGGCCCGCGCGGTCATTGGCCTCCACATGCAGATCCACCGGATAGACGCGATCCTGAGTATCGCCCCATTCGACGTCGATCACCCGCTCCGCCTGCTTGCGCGCCAGATCCTGGAAGCTTTTGCAATCCTGGCGATGAATTGAGACGCCCCGCCCCCGGGTGACAAAACCCACGATGGCATCAGGCGGCGCCGGACGACAGCATTTGGCCAGCATCGTCAGCAAGGCGTCCACGCCCACCACCAGGACGCCGCTTTTGGCAGTGCTGGCAGGCGCATGCCGCCGCGTCAGCAGCTCCAGCTCATCCGTTTCTTCCTGCGGGCTTTCATCGAACAGTGACGCCAGCGTGCGCAGGCTGAACTCGTCTTTCGACAAGGCCAGGTAGAGATCATCAATCCGGGAAAAACCCAGCTGGTGAGCTAGGTGCTCCAGATTGACCGAGGTTTTTCCCAGGCGCTGCAGTTCTTTCTCAAGAATTGCCTGACCCTGGCTGGTCCGTTCCTGGACATCAATCGCGTTGAACCAGGCCCTGACCTTGGCCTTGGCGCGTGAACCGGCCAGATAGCCCAACTGCGGATTGAGCCAATCGCGCGAGGGTCCGCCGGATTTGGTCGCGATGATTTCCACCGTCTGGCCATTTTTCAGCTTGGTGTTCAACGGCACCATCACACCATCCACCTTCGCGCCGCGGCAGCGGTGCCCCAGGTCCGTGTGCACGTGGTAGGCAAAATCGATCGGCGTGGCGCCGGGCGACAGCTCAACCACGCGCGCCTGCGGTGTCAGCACATAAATATTCCGATCCAGCGTCTGGATGGATTCGGTCACTTCCGCGCTGGCGCTCTGAACATCGGATTTCCAGGCCAGCAATTGCCGGATCCACGACAGCTTGCGGTCATACTCCGAATCCGCACTGACTTGGCCGCCTTGCGCCCCCGCCTCTTTATAGCGCCAATGCGCGGCCATGCCGAATTCCGCGAATTCGTGCATTTCCTGGGTCCGGATCTGGACTTCGAACGGTCGTCCGTCCTGATCGGCCACCACGGTATGCAAGGAGCGGTAGCCGTTTTGCTTGGGCCGGGAAATATAGTCGTCAAACTCGTCCGGCAGCGGCGACCACATGGTATGCACGATGCCGAGCGCGTTATAGCAAGCCCGGATGTCCGGCACAATAATGCGCAAGGCGCGCAGATCCATCAGCTCCGAGAACGCCAGGTTCTTGGTCCGCATCTTGTTCCAGATGCTGAAAATATGCTTGGGACGTCCACTGACTTCGGCCTCGATGCCCGCAGTCGCCATCGCTTGCTCGACACTGGCCACGGCGTCATTGATGAATGCTTCGCGCTCAACCCGTTTTTCTTCCAGCAAGCCAGCGATTTCCTTGAACTTGACCGGGTCAAGGAAACGAAACGCCAAGTCTTCCATCTGCCACTTGAGCTGCCAGATGCCAAGCCGGTTCGCCAGCGGCGCATACAGATCCAGCGTTTCATGCGCCAAGGCGGGATTCAGGGCCGTTTTGGTCTTGACGTGCCAGCGCAGGGTTTGCAGGCGGGACGCCAGCCGCATCAGCACGATCCGGAGGTCCGCGGCCATGGCCAGCAGCATTTTCCGCAGCGACTCAGACTGCGCGCCTGACCCTGCCGAGACGTCGCTGGAGTCACGCGTCATCTGCCCCAAACGCACCAGCGCACGATACCCTTGGACCAAACGTCCGATTTCATCGCCGAAGGTCTTGCTGATCGGGTCTTTTTTATTGCGCGCGTAAGAAGGCGAGTCGTCATCGCTGGCAACGGCCAGTAAAGCCGCCATGCGCGACGGGCCATCCGCCTGCAGCTCGGTCAGGATCATGACGACGCCCGCCGCATGCTGGGCGGGGTACTCACCGGTTATAGAGGGTCCCGATTCCAGAAACCGGGCTTTCGACCACGCCAACGCATTATCGAACTTGGTGCAGACGGACGGTTCCAGCCCGTGCTTAACCTGATCAAGCCAGCGGGAATCAAAAAGCACGTCAAGCGAGGGCTGAGCTTGGTCATTCACGTCATTCATGGTCATACACATTAATTTGCCAGCGACAAATTTTCCATATCTAAGCTTATAACGGCGCCATGCAACACCGTTATTTTGTGATGGATCTCTGGCAAGCGTTACTCTACATCAACAGACATGACGTTTTACGTCATTACGTTTTCAGGCGTAATGCTTCACAAGAACACACAGCTTCGGGAAGGCCTGCGCCTACCCCTTGCGGACAGGGCGATCACGCGAGCCAAAGGCGGCCCGATCCCCCCGCCGGAACAGCAGGTTCAGACCGCCGCGGTGGCAAGAATTTCGACCTTCAATGCCGGGGCGGCAAGCCGCGCTTCAGTCGTGGCGCGCGCCGGCGCATTGCGTTGCGATACCCAGGCGTCCCAGACCGTGTTCATGGCGCTGAAGTCATTGATGTCCGCCAGGAAGATCTGGACTTGCAGCAAGCGCGTTTTGTCCGACCCTACCTCGGCCAGCAGCGTGTCAATGGACTGCAGAATCTGCCGCGTCTGGCCTTCAACGTCCTGCGACGCATCTTCAGCCACTTGGCCCGCCAGATAAACCACGCCGTTATGCACGACGGCTTGCGACATGCGCGGCCCCAGCCCTACTCGTTCAATTGTCATAAGCATTCCTTGGATAATGCACAGTTTACGTTCAGATTCGTGGCATGAAGCGTACTGTTCCGAAAGGTGTCTGCGCAATAAGCACTTCTCCTTGCCCGAACGGTTTGCACTTTACGCTTTTTTTTGAGTGAAACGCGATTCGCAGTAGAGATAAAAAGGGTCTCCGAGGGGAAGCTTTTTGCCTTGGGAGCGGCCCAGCGAAACACAAGACCCCTCAGTCAAGCTGCTTCGCGCTTGCCCGATCCCCCGGGGGGATGCTTTTTGTCTTGGGAGCGGCCCAGCGACAAAAAAGCCCCGGCTTGATCAGCGGGGGCTTCTCTGGCGGCCAGGGAAACCGAAGCACGGGCTCCGGTTCGCTTTCATTCAGTGGAAATGCCGCTGTCCTTGATGGTCTTCGCCCATTTCTTGGTGTCTGCCTCGACGAATTGGATGAACGCTGCTTGCGAGGTGCCCAACATATCCAGTCCCAGCGGCTCGAATTGGGCCCGCATGGGTTCGGACTGCGCCACCTTGATCAAGGCCTGCTGCAACTTGTCCGCGATGCCGGGCGGAAGGCCGGCGGGCGCGGCAAATCCCCACCAAGCCGTGGCCTCATAGCCGGGCACACCCGACTCGGCAATCGTCGGCAGGTCCGGCAAGGCGGCCCAGCGTTTGCCGGACGTCACGCCTATCCCCCTGACTTTATTGGCATTCAGCGCATTGGCCACGCCCGCATAGGCCATGAAGATCATGTCGACCTGACCGCTCATGACATCGGTCAACGCAGGCGAAGCGCCCTTGTAGGGAACGTGCAGCAAATCGATATCGGCCAGGGTTTTCAGCATTTCCCCCATCAGGTGGGCGTTGCCGCCGCTGCCTGTTGACGCATAGGTGTACTTGCCCGGGTTTTCCTTCGCCAAGGCAATCAGCTCCTTAACGGATTTGGCGGGAAAGTCCGGGTTGACCACCAGCACGAACGGAGACGTTGCCGCCAGGCTCAGGAAGGTGAAATCCCGGCTCGGATGATAGGGAAGCTTGGCATTCAAGGACGTATTGATGGAATGGTTGGCGGGCATCTGCAAAAGTGTATAACCGTCCGCGGGCGCCTTGGCCACATAGTCCGTGCCGATCACCGCGCCAGCGCCCGGCCGGTTCTCAACGATCACGGGTTGCTTCAGATCCTCCGCCAGATACTTGCCCGCCGCACGCGCAAACGTATCATTGAAGGCACCCGGGGTGAACGGAACAATGAGGCGGATCGGACGCTGCGGATACGAAGCGGCCTCCGCGCTGGCGCCTTGTTGAGCGCTGGCACCCGATCCCGCCAGGCACAACACCGCCGCCGCCATGGCCGGGGCAACTCGGAAATACTTATTCATGCTTGTCTCCTGAAAAACTCGGCGCGACCCTGCTCTCTGGCCCTGCTTGAAAACGGTCGCTGTTAACTGCGTTGATAAAACGAAAACCCATGCTGCCCCTCAATGCATGGGCGGCAATCCCTCATGAGCGCGCAGCAGCAGCGCATGCACCCTGTCATAAAGTACCGGCGCCGGGTTCGGATACGGCGTCTCGGCTACCCGGCGCGCCACCCCCTCGATGCCCGACCGCGGCACGCCCAGTTCGCCCAGCCCGGCAGGCAGCGCCAGACGCGACAGCAACCGATACAGACCATCCGCGGGGTCAGCGCTGCCGAGCGCCTGCCCGATGCGATGCATGGCGTCGGGCACCGCATCGCGGTTGTAGTGAACAACATGCGCCAGCACCAGCGCATGGGTCTGCGCATGCGGCAAATTGAACGCACCGCCCAAGACATGGCAGAGCTGGTGATGCAAGCCCATGCTTGCCCCCGCCAGCGACATGCCTGCGAGCCAGGCGCCATACAGCGCCAGGGAGCGGGCCGCCCGATTTCCCGGTTCCAGGGCCAGCATGGGAAGCGCCTTGACCAGACTGCGCAGGCCTTCTTCGGCCATCAAGACCGTGATCGGATCGGCATCAGCCGCATAGATGGCCTCTATGCAATGCGCCATGGCGTTCATGCCACTGCTTGTTGACACAGCAACGGGAAGAGTCAGCGTAAGCAGCGGGTCATAAATCACGGTTTTGGGCCGAACCACGGGATCCCGGCCCGTGCGTTTGACGCGGTCCTGGGTATAGCCATAGATCGGCGTCATTTCAGAGCCCGAGTAGGTGCTTGGAATGGCAATGACTGGCAGGCCCGCCGTCAACGCCAGCATTTTCCCCAGCCCGATGGCCGACCCGCCGCCCACCGTCACGCAGCAATCAACCTCCAGCTCGGCAACCCGGCTTGCGGCCTCAGTCACCTGCTCGTGGGGGACATGCATGGCTGCCTTGTTGTAGTGATCAACGCAGTGGTGCCCCAGCCTGGCCGCCAGCCGATCAGCCAGCGCCCGGCGGCCGCCGCCGCTGATGAGCATGACGCGTTTGGCGCCCAAGCGCTCCACTTCCGCCGGGAGCTGGTCAACGCTGCCTTCAGCGAAGACGACGCGGCACGGACGGCTTTCATGAATGAATGGTTTCATGGCGGCTACCCCTTCCATGGCGTGCTGTCCAAGCCGAGCAAACGGCGCGGATTGTCCCGGAGAATCCGGCAGCGCTGCGCTTCATCAGGCACCAGGCGGATGAATGCCTCGAACAGCAGGCCATCGTCCGGCATGTCCGCCTGATTGAGATAACCGGTATGCGGCCAATCCGTCCCCCACAAGAGCCGGTCCGGCGCGGTCTCCACCAATG
>JBAYOI010000043.1:0-13978 GCA_041678365.1 Pigmentiphaga sp.
GCGCCCAGGTGCAAGGTGGTCAACGATGCAATGAACGCGTTGCCGATGCCGACAACGAACAAACCGAGCAAGGGGACGGACACCTGGGCGAACAACTGGCTTGGCATAACTGATTCAACGTTCCTTGGGGTGGCCGGTTATATATTGATGAGTCAAAATTCCTGGGGGCGCGCTTTCACGGCGAACGGGCGCAGCCCTGTCAGACATTGTAGCGAAAGTGTTGACCCGTTCTGATCGATAGTCTGAGGCACTGGCGCCTTTGCCTCACCTTTGTTATGGCTGATTGTTGTATGTCCCCTCCTTACTGCTGAAAACTCCCTTTTGCCCCTCGGAAACCTTGATCATGGATGCCTCGTTGCGAGGCGGAAAACGCGCCCTGTGAACTGGCTTTTTTCATTGCGGGCTTCGGCGCGGTGATGGCCGTCATCATCGTGCGTTACTCTATTTCTTATTGTTGAACAGATGCGCGTGGCGCGTCTCGTCCCGTTAAAGAAGGAGTTACGCAATGACCATCCAGGCTTATGGCGCCCAGGCGGGCGATCGCCCCCTCGAACCGCTGACCATTACCCGGCGTGCGCCGGGTGAGAACGATGTGCAGATCGACATTGCGTATTGCGGCGTCTGTCACTCGGACATTCATCAGGTGCGTGCCGAGTGGGCGGGCACGCTTTATCCCTGCGTGCCCGGTCACGAGATTGTCGGACGGGTGTCGGCCATTGGCGATCAGGTGACCCGCTTTGCCGTCGGAGACCTGGTGGGTGTTGGCTGCATCGTGGACAGTTGCCAGCATTGCGCGGAATGCGACGACGGCCTGGAAAACTATTGCGATCACATGGTCGGCACCTACAACGGCCCGACGGCGGATGCGCCCGGGCATACGCTGGGCGGCTACGCCGAACGCATTGTGGTGCACCACCGTTATGTGCTGCGTATCCGCCATCCCGAATCGGCGCTGGCCGCGGTGGCGCCGCTGCTGTGCGCGGGCATTACCACCTATTCGCCGCTGCGCCACTGGCAAGTCGGTCCGGGACACAAGGTGGGCGTGGTCGGGATTGGCGGCTTGGGGCACATGGGCATCAAACTGGCCCACGCGATGGGCGCGCAGGTGGTGGCGTTCACTACGTCAGAATCCAAGCGCGACGCGGCGAAGGCGCTCGGCGCCGATGCGGTGGTGGTGTCGCGCAATGCGGAAGAAATGGCCGCGCACGCGGGCAGTTTCGATTTCATCCTCAACACCGTGGCGGCGCCGCATGACCTGGATGCGTTTTTTGCGCTGCTCAAACGGGACGGCACGATGACGCTGGTGGGGGCGCCCGCCACGCCGCATCCGTCGCCCAATGTATTCAGTCTGATCATGAAGCGCCGCAGCCTGGCGGGTTCGTTGATTGGCGGGATTCCGGAAACCCAGGAAATGCTGGATTTCTGCGCGGAACACGGCATCGTAGCCGATATCGAACTGATCCGCGCCGAGGCGATCAATGACGCGTATGAGCGGATGCTGAAAGGCGATGTGAAATACCGCTTTGTGATTGACATGGCCTCGCTTGCCCGCTGACCACGGGCTCAAGCGCAAGCCTCGTCCACCTCGCGGCCTACATGCCGCTCGGGCGAGACCCCCGATGCCGTCTGTTAGACTTCGGACTTTCTGGACGGATCGAGTATGGGGAAAAACACAGCGGAGAGCGGGGAAAGCAGGCGTTTTCCTCGCCATGGCGCGGCGCTTGATGTGCTGGCGCAGCGCGGCCGCCTGCGCCGCTTGATGCCCGCCACGGGCGCGGACTTTTCCTCGAATGATTACTTGGGACTGGCCAGCTCGGCGCTGCTGCTGGACGCCGCGCAGGGCGCCTTGGCGCGCGGGGTTCCGGTGGGCGCGGGCGGCTCGCGGCTGCTACGTGGCAACCATCCGGAACATCAGGCGCTCGAAGCCGAGGCGGCGGCGTTTTTTGACGCCGAGGCCGCGCTGTATATGGGCGGCGGCTTTCAGGCCAATCAGGCGATTTTTTCAACGCTGCCGATGCAGGGCGATTTGATTGTGCATGACGCGCTGATTCATGCCAGCGCGCACGAAGGCATGCGTTTGGGCCGGGCCGAGGCGCGCCCTTTCGCGCATAACCAGGCTGACGACGCGGCGCGCGTGATGGACGAGTGGCGCGCGGCGGGTGGCCGCGGGCGGGTCTGGCTGGCGGTGGAAAGCGTCTATTCCATGGACGGCGACCTCGCTCCGTTGGACGCGCTGGCTAGGCTGGCCGCGCGGGAAGATGCCGTGCTGGTGGTCGATGAAGCCCACGCCACCGGCGTGTTCGGAGTGCAAGGGCGGGGGCTGGCGCATGCCTTGCCCGCCTGCCCGCTGATTTCGCTCCACACCGGCGGCAAGGGGCTGGGCGCGTCGGGCGCGCTGATTTGCGCGGACCGGCCGTTGATTGAAACCCTGGTGAACAAGGCCCGGCCTTTCATTTATGCCACCGCGCCGTCGCCGCTGTCGGCGGCCGTGTTGCGCGCGGCGCTGCGCGCGCTGGTGGAGACGCCTGAGTTGGTTGCGGATGCCCAGGCGCGCCTGGTTCACGCTCGCGCGGCGGCCCAGCGCTGCGGCCTGACGGTGGACAGCCAGATCATTCCCGTGGTGCTGGGCGAAGATAGCCGGGCGCTGGAGATGGCCGCCGCCTTGCGGGCGCAAGGCTTCGACATCCGCGCCATCCGGCCGCCCACCGTGCCGAAAGGCACGGCCCGGCTGCGGGTCTCGATCACGGGGAATGTCGGGGCCGAGGACATCTCGGCCTTGTTTGCGGCGATTGCCGCCCTGAAGGAAACGTCGGCGTGAAGACGATTATTGTGACGGGCACGGATACGGGGATTGGCAAGACGGTGTTCAGCGCCGGTTTGACCCAGGCCCTGTGCGGCACGTACTGGAAGCCGGTGCAAGCCGGGCTCGACGAAGAAACGGATAGTGAAGCGGTGGCGCGCTTGTCGGGCCGCCCCGTCCTGCCCGAAGCCTATCGGCTGCGTTTACCGGCGTCGCCGCATCGGGCCGCGCAGGCGGAAGGGCGGACCATTGAACCGGCGCGGCTCGCGTTGCCGCAACTCGACGGTCCGTTGGTGGTGGAAGCGGCGGGCGGACTGATGGTGCCGCTGACGCGGCGCGTGCTTTACCTGGACGTGATCGCGGGCTGGGGGGCGCCGGTGCTGCTGTGTTGCCGGACCACGCTCGGCACGATCAACCATACGCTGTTGTCGCTGGCTGCCTTGCGCCATGCGGGCTGCCGGGTGGCGGGGGTGGTGTTCATCGGTGAAGACATGCCGGATAGCCGCGGCGTGATCGCCGAGATTGGCGCGGTGCGCGATCTGGGCTGTTTGCCGCCGCTTGCCGAGGTCTCCGGCGAGGCGTTGAGCGCGGCGTTCGCCCAGATTGATATGGTGGCTATTCGGGAGGCGCTGTGATGCAGGATCTGGAGCTTGATCGTCGCCACCTTTGGCATCCCTATAGCTCCATGCGCGAACCCGGCGCGGTCCATGAGGTGGTGGAGGCCGAAGGCGTCTGGCTGACGCTTGCGGATGGCAGCCGGATGATTGACGCCATGTCGTCCTGGTGGTGCGCCGCGCACGGGCATCGCCATCCGAAGCTGGTGGCGGCCATGGAAGCTCAACTGCACCGTCTGCCGCACGTGATGTTTGGCGGTCTGACGCATCCCCCGGCGATTGCGCTGGCGCGGCGGCTGGTGGCGATGCTGCCCGCCGGGCTGGACCGTATTTTCTATTCGGACAGCGGTTCGGTGGCGGTGGAGGTGGCGCTGAAAATGGCGGCGCAGGCGCAGCTCGGGCGCGGGCAGGCCGGACGGACGCATTTTGCGTCGGCGCTGGGCGGTTATTACGGCGACACCTGGAAGGCCATGAGTTTGTGCGATCCGCAAACCGGGATGCACACCCATTTTGGCAAGGCCTTGCAGATTCAGCATTTCGTTCCGCGTCCCCCGATCGCCTTCCACGAGGACTGGACCGACGATCCCGCCCGGAACGGACTGGGAGCGGTGGAAGCGCTCTTTGCCGAGAAAGCGCATGAAATCGCGGGCTTCATCATTGAGCCGGTGGTGCAGGGCGCGGGCGGCATGTGGTTTTATCATCCGCGCTGGCTGCAAGGATTGCATCGGCTGTGCAAGCACCATGGCGTGCTGCTGATTTTCGACGAGATCGCCACCGGGTTTGGCCGCACGGGCGTCCTGTTCGCGATGGAGCGGGCGGGCGTGACCCCGGACATTGTGTGCCTGGGCAAGGCCTTGACCGGCGGCATGATGAGTTTTGCCGCCACCGTGGCGTCATCCGACGTGGCCGAAACGATTGCGCAGGGGCCGATGCCGGTGCTGATGCATGGCCCCACCTTCATGGGGAACCCGCTGGCATGCGCGGCGGCCTGTGCGAGCCTGGATCTGTTGGCCGAAGGCGAGTGGCCACGGCAGCTTGCCGAGATTGAAACCGGCTTGCGGCACGGGCTGGCGGCGGCGCGGGACTTGCCCGGCGTGAAAGACGTGCGCGTATTGGGCGCTATTGGTGTGATCGAGTTGCATGCGCCGATTGACATGGCGCGGGCCCATGCGTTTTGCCGCGAGCAGGGGGTCTGGTTGCGGCCTTTCGGTCGGCTGCTTTATTGCATGCCGCCGTTTGTCTGTGATCGCGATACGCTGGCGCGCATTGCTGCGGCCATGGTTGAGATGGCGGGATGGACGCAATGAAGCAAACCTGGTTGAGACGGGAAGGCACTTCGGAATTGCTGGTCGTGATGACCGGGTGGGCCGTGGGCGGTGAACCGTTCCGGCATTTGACGGGCGAGACGGACGTGCTGATGTTGTCGGATTACCGCGAGTTGCCGCCGTTGGCGTTGCCGGACGGCTATGCCGCCGTGGATCTCGTGGCCTATTCCTTCGGCGTGGCCGCCGCGTGCCAGTGGCCGACCTTGACGGCGTTTCGCCGCAAGGTCGCGGTGTGCGGCTCCTGGGCGCCGTTTGACGACGCGCGGGGTATTCCCCGTGAAGCCATGCGTGCGATGGCGGAGGGTTTGTCCGACGCGTCGCTCCGGCAATTCTCGCGGCAAGCCGGATGCGCCGTGGCGCCCGGCGCGGAGCTGACGGCGCTGCGCGCGGAGCTTGACGCCGTGATGGCGTGGCCGCCCGGGACGCCGCATGTCTTTGATCGCATCGTGCTCGGCAAGGCCGATCGCATCTTCCCGCTGAAAAACCTGAATCGCGCCTGGGAAAGCCAGGTGCAAAGCCGCGTGCACGTCCTGCGTTGCGGACACAACCCCTTTGCGGACTGGCGCGGCTGGGCCGCCGTCTTGGCATGCACACACTGACCGGGCGCGTGGCGCGCGCGTTTGCCCGCAGCAGCGCCAGTTATCGCGATGCCGCGCTGGCGCAAAAGCAGATTGCGGCCAAGCTGTTCGAGGCCTATCGACGCGTTGCCCCGGACCACCATCCCACGCGGATGCTGGAGGCGGGCTACGGAACCGGCCAGTTGACCGAGCACCTGCTGCGGCTGCGGCCGACGCAGCTTTGGCTCAATGATTTGAATTCCGTGGCGCTACCCGGCGTTGACGCGGTCTATCTGCCGGGCGACATCGCCGAGGTCGGCTTGCCGGTATCGCTGGATCTGGCGGCCTCGGCGTCGATGATTCAATGGGTCAATGATCCCGCGCGGGTGCTAACCCGGCTCTGCGACGCCGTGGCACCGGGGGGATACCTGGCCCTATCGGGGTTCAGCCCGGCCCATTTTCCGGAACTGCGCGCCCTGGGCAGCCAAGGCGGCGCACCCTCCTATATGACGGGCGAAGCCATGGCGGCCTTGCTGCCGCCGGACTGGCAAGTCCGCGAGCTGGGCGCCTGGCGGATTCCCTGCCATTTTCCCGAGGCGCTGGCGGTGTTGAAGCACTTGCGCGCCACCGGCGTCAACGCGTGCGCCGGGCAGTTGCGCACGCCCGGCGCCATGCGTGACTTCCTGACGCGCTATGAGTCGGCCTACCGCGGCGAGCAGGGCGTGCTGCTGACCTATGTGGCGAGCTGGCTGGTGGCGGTAAAGCACGGTTAACCAAACTTCATATTTCCAGCGGGGTGACTCCGGTATAGTGGGGCTGTCTGTTCTCGAACCGGGGAAACCCGTCGCGTCGGGAAAAGCCAGGCCTGGTTTACCGACGCTTTTTAACGTCTGTTGAATGTGAGGAACGCCATGACTGAAGATAAAAAAACCGTGTCGGCTGTCGGCTCGACCACCGGCGCTGGCGCCCCGGCGCCGAGCGACCGCAATTCCCTGACTGTGGGCCCGAATGGGCCCATTTTGCTTCATGATGTGCACTTTCTGGAGCAGATGGCGCACTTCAACCGGGAAAAAGTGCCGGAGCGCCAGCCTCACGCGAAGGGGGCGGGGGCATTCGGCGTGTTCGAAACCACCGCGGATGTTTCCGCCTACACCAAGGCGGCGCTGTTCCAGCAAGGCTGTCAGACCGAGATGCTGGCGCGTTTTTCCACGGTGGCGGGGGAGGCGGGCAGCCCCGACACCTGGCGGGATGTGCGCGGCTTCTCCCTGAAGTTCTATACGTCTGAGGGCAACTACGATCTGGTTGGCAACAACACGCCGGTTTTCTTCGTGCGCGATCCGATGAAATTCCCGCACTTCATCCGTAGCCAGAAACGCCTGCCGGATTCCGGCCTGCGCGACAACCACATGCAATGGGACTTCTGGACCCACAATCCGGAGTCCGCGCACCAAGTGACCTACTTGATGGGCGAACGCGGCTTGCCGCGCACGTGGCGGCACATGAATGGCTATGGATCGCATACGTATATGTGGGTCAATGCCGCCGGCGAGCGATTCTGGGTCAAATACCACTTTCACACCCGGCAGGGCATGCGTTTCTTCAGCAATGAAGAGGCGAAGGACATGGCGGGGTTGGATGCGGACTACCATCGGCGCGACCTGTTCGAGGCCATCGCCAACGGCGAGCACCCGAGCTGGACGCTGTCGGTGCAGGTCATGCCGTTTGACGAGGCCAAGGACTATCGCTTCAATCCCTTCGATCTGACCAAGATCTGGTCGCACAAAGACTATCCGCTGATTGAAGTGGGCACCATGACGCTGAACCGCAATCCGGAGAACTTCTTCGCCCAGATCGAACAGGCGGCATTTTCGCCCGGCAACACCGTGCCCGGCATCGGGTTGTCTCCGGACAAGATGCTGCTGGGGCGGGCCTTCGCCTATAACGACGCGCAGCGCAACCGCATCGGGACCAACTTCCACCAGTTGCCGGTCAACCGGCCGAAGGTGCCGGTCAACACCTATATGTTCGACGGCCAGATGGCGTATGAGCACAGCGGCAACCAACCCGTGTACGTGCCGAACTCGCATGACCGCAGCTGGGCGGACCATACCGGAAAAATGGAAGAGGGTTGGGCGTCCGATGGCGAGATGGTGCGCAGTGCCTACACCTTGCATGCGGACGATGACGACTTCAGCCAGCCGGGTACGTTGGTGCGCGAGGTCTTTGATGAGGCGCAGCGTGCCCAGTTGATTGAAACCGTGGCGGGCAGCTTGCTTGGCGGGGTGCGCAGCCCGGTGCTTGAACGCGCATTCGACTATTGGAAAAGCATCGACCCGGACGTGGGCCGTCGCATTGAAGAGAAAGTCCGCAGCGGCAATGCGTCCGAGCCCGCGGCGGGGATGAGCGAAGCCTGACCCCAGGCCGCCTCGTCAATCGTGTGGTGTCGGCGTCGTTCCTGTCATGGGGCGCGTCGGCATGGGTTCACTTGTGTGATTCAACAGAGGGGTGTTTATGGCTAAGGTTCTAGTTCTTTACTACTCGTCATATGGGCACATTGAAACCATGGCCTATGCCGTGGCGGAGGGCGTGCGCGAAGCGGGGGCGGAGGCCGTGGTGAAGCGGGTGCCCGAGCTGGTGCCTGAAGAGGTGGCCAGGAAGTCCGGCTACAAGCTGGATCAGAAGGCGCCAATTGCCACGGTGAAGGAGCTGCCGGACTATGACGCGATCATTTTCGGCACCGGCACGCGCTACGGCAACATGACCTCGCAGATGAAGAATTTCATTGATCAAACCGGTTCGCTGTGGGCCAGCGGCGCGCTGGTCGGCAAGGTCGGTTCGGTCTTTTCATCAAGCGCGACGCAGCACGGCGGCCAGGAGTCCACCATCCTGACCTTCCATCCGGTGCTGCTGCATCTGGGGTTCGTGGTGGTGGGCCTGCCGTACTCGTTCCAGGGGCAGATGGGCGTGTCCGAAGTCATGGGCAATACGCCGTATGGCGCTTCCACCATTGCGGGCGGGGATGGGTCGCGCCAGCCGAGCCAGGTGGAGCTGGACGGTGCGCGTTTCCAGGGTAAGCACGTGGCGCAGATAGCCAACAAGCTGAGCGTTTGAAGGGACCACCCCCTACGCGCTTCGCGCAGTCCACCTCGCGGCTTGCAAGCCGCTCGGACTCGCCAGGCACCTCACCGTCCTCAAGGACGGTGAGGTGTCCGGGCTCCTCCCTCAAGGGGGCGGCACTGGTGGACTGGCAAAGCCAGATCCACGGTGCCCTGGGTAGGCCGAGCTACTTCTGTAGGAGTGAGCGCTGCCCGCGAACCGATGCTACTTCCGGCTTGGCGGGCGCTCCAGGTCCAGTATTGGACCCAGCGGCACGATGCCATTCGGGTTGATGCTTGGATGGCTGCCGTAATAGTGCTGCTTGATGTGATCCATATTGATGGTGGCCGCCACGCCCGGCCATTGGTACAGCTCCCTTGTGTAGCTCCACAAATTCGGGTAATCAATCAGGCGCTTCAGATTGCACTTGAAGTGGCCATGGTAAACAGCGTCGAAGCGGATCAGCGTCGGGAACAGCCGCCAGTCGGCCTCGGTCAGCGCGTCGTCCACGAGATAGCGCTGGGTGCCGAGTCGGCCTTCGAGTTCGTCCAGGCAGGCGAACAGCGCGCGGACTTCCTGCTCATACACGTCCTGCGTGCTGGCAAAGCCCACTTTATAGACGCCGTTGTTGATCGCGTCGTAAACATGGGCGTTGATGGCATCGATCTGCGGCCGCAGCGCGGCGGGCGAATAGTCGCCTTCTTTTGCGCCCAGCGCGTCAAAAGCCGAGTTGAGCATGCGAATGATCTCGGCGGATTCATTGCTGACGATCGTGTTGCGCTTCAGATCCCACAGGATCGGGACGGTGACGCGTCCGCTGTAGCCGGGCTGGGCCCGCACATACACCTGGTAGAGAAAATCCGCCTCGCCGACGGGATCGGCTATCACGCCCGGGCCGGGCTTGAAGGTCCAGCCGTTCTCACCCATGTGCGGATGAACCACGGAAACGCTGATCAGTTTCTCCAGCCCTTTCAAGGCCCGGAAGATCAGGCTGCGATTCGCCCAGGGGCAAGCCAGCGATACGTACAAGTGGTAGCGGCCCGGTTCTGCCTTGAACCCTCCCTGGCCGCTGGGACCGGGGCTGCCATCGGGGGTGACCCAGTTGCGGAATTGCGCATCGCTGCGGATGAAGCGTCCGCCGGTGCTGTCAGTGTCATACCACTGATCGTGCCATTTGCCGTCAACAAGCAGTCCCATGGTGTGATTCCTCAATGGTTTGCGGGTCTTGGCGTGTCCGCTGCCCAGACCGTGTGATCAGCATTCATACTAACCGATGCGGGCCGACAGAAAAAAACAAGGCCAGCCCTGATGCACAGAAGCTGGCCTTGCCGGGGGAGCCGGAGGCAGGGGGCTCAGGCCTTGCCCGCCACGCCCGCCTCAATGGTCCCGACCGGGGAAACACCGGACTCGGCTGAGTCAAGGACTTGCGTGGTCAGGCCGATTTTGTTCATCAGGTCAATGAATGGCTGCGGCGGCAGTTCCTCGACGTTGACCATCTTGCGTACGTCCCAGGTGCCGTCGGCAATCAGCAGCGCCGCCGCCACAGCGGGCACGCCCGCGGTATAGGAAATGGCCTGGCTGCCCACTTCCTCGTAGGTTTGTTTGTGGTCGCAGACGTTGTAGATGAACACTTCGCGCTCATCGCCGTCCTTCTGTCCCTTCAGCAGCGTGCCGATGCACGTCTTGCCGGTATAGCGGGGCGCCAGGGAGGACGGATCGGGCAGCACGGCCTTGACCACTTTCAGCGGCACCACTTCCAGGCCTTCGGCCGTTTTGACCGGCTTCTCCGACAGCAGCCCCAGGTTTTTCAGCACGGTGAAGACATTGATGTAGTGCTCGCCGAAGCTCATCCAGAAGCGGATGTTGGGGATGCCCAGATGGTGTGACAAGGAATGGATTTCGTCATGGCCGGTCAGATAAGTGTTCTGTTTGCCAACGACCGGCAGCTCCCAGCTTTGGCTGCGCTCGAACATCTTGTTCGCTTGCCATTGGCTGTCTTGCCAGGACCAGACGGTGGACGTGAATTCGCGGAAGTTGATTTCCGGGTCGAAGTTGGTCGCAAAGTAGTGGCCATGCTGACCGGCGTTGATGTCGATGATGTCGAGCGAGTCGATGTTGTCGAAGTAGTTGTCCTTGCCCAGGCGCGCGTAGGCGTTGACCACGCCGGGGTCGAAACCGCAGCCGAGAATGGCGGTGACGCCCGCGTTTGCGCATTCCTCGCGGCGCTTCCATTCATAGTTGGCGTACCAGGGCGGCTGCTCGCAGACCTTGGCCTGGTCCTCATGAATGGCGGTGTCAAGATAGGCCGCGCCGGTGGCGATGCAGGCGGACATGACGGACATGTTCAGGAAAGCGCTGCCCACGTTGATGACGATGCTGGCGCGGGTTTCCCGGATCAGCTGGACCGTGGCTTCCACGTCCATCGCGTCAAGGCGGTGCGCATGGAAATGCCCGGGAATCTTCATGTTGCCGTGACTGTAGACCGATTCAACAATGCGGTGGCATTTTTCCAGTTTGCGTGAAGCGATGTGCAATTCGCCAAAGCGGTCGTTGTGCTGAGCGCATTTGTGCGCAACAACGTGGGCCACACCGCCGGCGCCGATGATGAGTACATTGCGTTTCATGAAGTGCTCCTCTGGGATAGGGCTGCGGCTCAGGACAGACTGGCGCAATAATCGTCGTAGGAAAACTGGCGGACGACCCGGGTGCTGCCGTCCAGTTCGCGGACCACGATGGCTGGCATCCGGACGCCGTTGAACCAGTTTTTCTTGACCATGGTGTAGCCGGCGGCATCCTGGATTGAAATCCGGGATCCCGGCTGCAGGGGTTGTTCAAAGTTGAACTCGCCGAAAATGTCTCCTGCCAGACAAGAGTTGCCGCAGATCATGTAGCGATGCGGCCCGCTATCAGGTTGAATGGTCGCACTGAGTTGATAGATCAGCAAATCGAGCATGTGCGCCTCGATGGAGGCGTCCACAATGGCCAGCCGCTTGTCATTGTCAATCACGTCCAGCACCGTCACTTCAAGCGTGGTGGTATGGGTGACAGCCGCTTCGCCCGGTTCCAGGTAAACCTGGACGCCGTAGCGTTGGGCAAACGCTTTCAAGCGCGCGGCCAGCGCTTCAATCGGGTAGCCGGGTTCGGCAAAGTGGATGCCGCCGCCCAGGCTGATCCAGTTGACGTGCTGGAACAAGTGGCCGAACTTGTTTTCAACCTCGGCCAGCAATTCGTCAAAGCGCTCGAAACTGCGGTTTTCGCAGTTGTTGTGAATCATGAAGCCGTCAATCCGGGACAGCAGCGGCTCGACCTTAGCCGGATCGGACTCGCCGAGGCGGCTATGCCGCCGGGCGGGGTCGGCCAGGGTAAAAGAGGAGGCGCTGACGCCGGGGTTCAGGCGCAGGCCTTTGGGCAGGCCGCCGACTTGCGACTCGAAGCGCTGGAATTGCGACAACGAGTTGAAAATGACCTTGTCCGCCTGGGCGGCCACATCCGCAATTTCATGGTCCGCGTAGGCAACACTATAGGCATGGGTTTCGCCGCCGAATTTCTCGCGCCCCAGGCGAACCTCGTTCAACGATGACGACGTCGTGCCATCCATATGCTGCTTGAGCAGATCAAAAACCGACCAGGTAGCGAAACATTTGAGCGCGAGCAGGACTTTGGCGCCGCTGAGTTCCCGCAAGCGCTCGACTTTGCGCATATTGTCAGCGAAAGCGCGTTTGTCGACGAGGTAATAAGGGGTTTGAATCATCGCATCAGTGAAAAACAGGGCCTGCCGATACTTTGGCGGAACCAGCCGTAAACCAGGGAAATGCAGTCGGGTTCTTGCCGAGGAAATGCCGTCAGCAAGGCGAAAGCCGCCAATGAACCGGTGCAAGCGTCATAACGGCCGGATTCCAGGAATCGGCCGTGAATCAAAACCGGGGGAGGGTAAGCGCGAGGACCGCCTGTCAAACGAGGAGACGCGTCGCTGGCTTACCCGCTTTCCAACAATGCAGGGAACTGCGGGCAGGAAAGCAATCAGCCGTATAGGGTTTGCTGTGGTTGGCTGTGCTTGATCAGTTATGCGCAGCGGCCATGGCGCATGCGCCTAGCATACTTGAAGCGCATGCCCGTACTTTGTACTGGTGCCGTACCTACCTGTATCTACCTGTACCTACTCGTACTGTACCTTGCACTTAATCATGCAATTAGCCATCAGATCATGCACTTTGCCAACAGTAACCGTCTTTTGGAGCAAACCTTTCGATTTTTGCCTACATCGCCCATCTTGTCAAATTGCGGCCCTGTGCCAGGCGCAAGCGGAGCAGTCGCAAAGAGAAAAGACAGGCGGAACGAAAGACGCCAGCCTGAGAAGGCTGGCGTCTTTCAGCATGCCGGACTCACGGTCCGGGCGGGAAATCAATAACGGCCGGGGTAGGCGTTGCGCAGCGTCGTATCGCTGGCCGTGTCGAAGATCTGGCCGGTGCGAACCGCTTCAGCCAACTCAGCTTGAACCTGAGCGCGGGTTTTGCCAGCGGCTTGCGGGGCGGGATAATTGGCCGGATAGGCAACATCCACATACTGGTCGGCGGCGGTGTCAAAGACCTGGCCACTGCGCGCTGCCTGAGCCAGTTCGGCCTGAACCTGGCCGCGGGTTTTGCCTGCCTGCGCTTGCGCGTTCGTATAGCGCTGCGGATACGCCCGGTTCAGCATCGTGTCTTGGGCATTGTCAAAAATCTGGCCGCTGCGGACCGCTTCAGCCAGTTCGGCCTGGACTTGAGCGCGGGTGACCGGCGCATTGGTGTTGGCGGCGAAGGCTTGTCCAGCCAAGAGGGCGGATAAAGCAATGGCAACCGTGGAGATGTTTTTGCGTGTCATGATGGACTTCCTTGTCTGAATGATCTGGCCAACGAGTTCGTGGTGTTGATCTCGTCGATGGGTCTAATTTACTTTTTTCAATCGAATTGAAAAAGACGATAGAATTTAATAAACTATTCCTGTTTCAGGAATAATCAGTGAGAAAAAGATGGATCGCCTACGTTCCATGCAGGTGTTTGAGCGGGTTGCCGACGAAGGCGGATTCGCGCCCGCCGCGCGTGCGCTGGATATGTCGCCGCCCGTCGTGACGCGCCTGGTGGCTGAACTGGAAGCGCATCTCGGGGCGCGCTTGTTCCAGCGGACCACGCGCCGCGTGGCGCTGACTGACGCCGGGACGGAGTATCTGCAGCGGGTCCGGAAAATCCTGCGCGATGTCGATGAAGCCGAAGTGCTGGCCAACGAGCACAGCAATGCCTTGTCGGGCCGCTTGCGCGTCTATACCTTGCCGGTGCTCGCCAGTTATGTGGTTGCGCCGGTGCTGCCGTCGTTTCGCCAGCAGTACCCGGGCATCATGGTTGACATCGAAGTGGGGAACCAGAAAGAAGGCGCCATTGAGGATTTCGACATCACCTTGCTCGGCGCGGACGCCAATTTCGACGGCAGCGTGATTGCGCGCAAAGTGGCCGAGTCCGAAGTCATCCTGGTTGCATCCCCGGCCTATGTGGAGCGCAAGGGGGCGCCGCAAACGCCAGAGGATCTGCTCAGGCACGATTGCCTGCGGCTCAA
>JBAYOI010000044.1:0-13808 GCA_041678365.1 Pigmentiphaga sp.
CCCTTGCCGAGCTTGCGCAGGTGATCAAAGATTTCGCCTTCCAGCACATAGCGGCCAACAACGGCCAGGGTGGAGGGGGCTTGTTCCGGACTGGGCTTCTCAACCATGCCGAAAACCTGCGCGGTCCGGGCTTGATTGGAGCGGGTGTCAACAATGCCGTATTTGGAGGTGTCTTCGCGCGCCACGTCCTGGACCCCAAGCACGCTGCCATCCTGCTGCATGGCGACCTCGACCAATTGCTTGGTCACCGGGGTGTCGGCATCAATCAAGTCATCCGCCAGCAGTACCGCGAACGGCTCATTGCCGACAACCGGCTCGGCGCATAGCACCGCATGGCCAAGACCCAGCGGTGCCGGTTGGCGGATGAAGATGCAGTTGACGCTGGACGGAATGATGTTGCGGACGGTTTCGAGCAGCTCCAGCTTGTTTTTAGCCTGCAGTTCGGCTTCGAGCTCGGGAATCGTATCGAAATGGTCTTCAATGGCGCGCTTATTACGGCCAGTAATGAAGACGAGGTTGGTCATCCCGGCGGCCACCGCTTCGTCCACCGCATATTGAATCAACGGACGATCAATGACCGGCAGCATTTCTTTGGGCATGGCCTTGGTGGCGGGCAAAAAACGGGTGCCAAGGCCGGCGACGGGAAAAACAGCGGTGCGTACAGGTTTCATTAGGCTTGGTTCTTTCGTCGGTTACGAATAATCCCGCCATCATAGCGCGGACGGATTCTAAAAACGTCAGCAAGTATGCCGGAATCGTCAGTAAGTGTGCGCGATTGGAACGTAAGGGGCTGGCTTGTGTTTTGCCCCCAGGGACAACAATACGGGATTTTCTTTAAAAACTTTAACAACCGTAAAGAAAGGCGCTGGATGGTAACCAAGTTGCTGGATAATGACGTAAACCTTGGAAGCTGGCGGCAAATCCCGTAGACTCCAGCCTGGAGTTTGATGCGGAATCCTCGTTTTTACTTTGCCAAAAAACTGCTTGCAGTCCAACCGCTGACCCGCCGTGGCGCATGGTGTCCTGAATAGTCGATGTCTCCTATGTCTTTTTTACGTGCAGCCACTTTTCTCTCCCTGCTGATGGGCGTGTTGACCGCTGCGCCGGTCCAGGCGCAGTCCGCGCCGATGATGGTGCCCGCCGGTGACCAGGCGCTGCGCCAGGATCTGCAATGGCTGATTGACCGCCGCATTATCTCAATGAGCGTCAGCACCTGGCCGGTGTCCTTGACCGTCATTGAAAAAGCACTGGAAAACCGGAAAAAAACCAATCTGGAGCGGGCTGACGTTCACGCTTTGCTGTCGGTGCGCCGCGCGCTGGATGACTTCCGGGCCACGCGTTTCGGGCTGGAAGCGCACGTCAACACTGATTCCGCGCCGCAACTCGGCTTTGCGCAACAGAGCCGTGCCCGGGCAGGTCTGGGCTTGTACGCGCAAGGTGCGAATGCGCGGGTGGCCGGACGCTTGCAGGTCAATGGTCTGAACAAACCACTGACTGACAAGCAATCCTCGGTCAATCTGGAAGGCAGCTATATGGCCACCCAGTTCCTCGGACAGGTGGTCTATGCCGGACAGCTTGCCCATTATTGGGGGCCGGGCCAGGATGGCAGCATCAACTGGGGCAATGCGGGCACCGCCATTCCGGGTATCGGCTTGCAACGCGCCGCGCAAACTGCGCCGGAAACGCCGTGGCTGTCGTGGATTGGCCCCTGGGGCTATGAGGTGTTTGCCGGTCAGATGCAGCATGACACCGCCGTGCCGAATGCCAAGGTCTTCAACGCCCGGCTGTTCTTTCAGCCGGTCACCGGCCTGGAAATCGGCTTCAGCCGTTTCATGCAGTGGGGCGGAGATGGCCGGGACAACAGCTTTGGCGCGTGGTGGCGCCAGATCATCGGTAATTCAAATCCCAACGCTGGCGGGACTGACACCGGCAATGAGCTGGCGGGCCTGGATTTCCGCTATACGCTGCCGTTCTTCAGCAATCCCGTTTCAGTGTACGGACAGTTTGCCGGTGAAGATGAAGCGGACAAAATGCCGTCCAAATTCATTGGACAGTTGGGGCTGCAATATCAATACATCATCGGCACGGGGACGCGGGTGCAATGGCATGTGGAAGCCGCTGACACGATGGCTCGCCGCCTGTTCCGTTCGAACGCGTACGGCGATCCCGGCATTGCTTATAACCATGGTATCTACCGCAATGGCCTGTATCACGACGGCATGCCGATTGGTCACCCGATAGGCGGCGATGGCCGGTCCTATGCCATCGGGCTGTCCGTCGTGCCGGATGACTTCCGTTACCATTCGCGCTTTCATGCCCGCTTCATGATGGCAAAAGTGAGTGAGTCCGATCGAGCCACCAACCGGGGGAGCAATCACGTTTTTCCTGATCCCGCAAAATGGTATGGTACGGATCTCTCTTATAGCTGGCGCATCCGCCCCGCGTCGTTCTCGGCGGGCGTGCGGTGGATGAAACGCAGCAGCGGTAATTTCAACTCTACACTTAGTTTGATGGTGTCGATGCAGATCCCGCTTGGGAACCCCTAATTTCTGATTTGTTTTATGACTAAACTGCAATCTCCCGCTGTCGTCATGGTGATGTGCACCGGGAACGTGTGCCGCAGTCCGATGGCCGAAGCTGCACTCAAACACTTTATTACCCAGGCTGGTCTTGAGGCCGAGGTCATTTCACGCGGCTTGGCCGCCCCGGTTGGCCGTTCGCCCCATGAATTCGCCGTGAAAGTCTGTGAAGGCGCCGGCATCCCGATCCCGCAGGACAAGCGTGCGGCGGCCGTCAGCAGCGCTGAAATGTCCTTGGCATCCGTCATTTTCATCATGGACCAGGGGCATCGCAAGGAAGTGCAACAACGTTTCCCCGCCGCCACCGGCAAAACCTTTTTGCTCGGTCATTGGGGGCAAGGAGATATTCCGGACCCGATCAACGAGCCCGAGGCCGCTTTTCACCAAGTCTGGGCGCAGATTCATGCGGGCAGTCAACAGTGGGTTGAACAGCTTGGCAAAGCAGGCTTGATTCCTTCAAAACAATAATATGCGCCCTATACCCGTGCTGCATAAACGTCGATCGCCAATAGGAAGCCGGATGGTGACTCAAACTTCTTCACTCAATCTCTGGAAGGTCAGCGCGTCATTGACCTTGCTGACGCTGGTTTCTGGGTGCGCACTGGCGCCTGGTAATTACTTGGGCATACGGCCCAAGGCCAATGAAACCGATGACTATAAATACGATATCTCGGGTGCGGAAACGGTTGAAGACCGTGCTGACATCCATTCAATCACGCCGCTCAGCGTGGCACGGCTGATTGAAGCGCGCCAGCAGCAGCAAGCCGAGCCGTCGCCGTTGCTGTCCTTTCCGAACAGAACCTCGACCGAACACTACTCCTACAAGCTGGGCGCACAAGATGTATTGCTCATCACGGTGTGGAACCATCCGGAGCTGAACAATCCGGCCGGTACCTTGCGGACCGAAACCGCGGGCCGGGTGATTGGCGAAGACGGGGCGTTCTTTTACCCCTATGTTGGCGCTATCAAGGCGGCAGGTCGGACCGTGCAGCAAGTGCGGGACGAACTGGCCAAGAAGCTGCAGAAATACCTGGTCGAGCCGCAGGTCGATGTGTCCGTCCTGGAGTATCGCAGCCAGCGTGCCTACGTCATGGGGCAGGTCGAACAGCCGGGTGTCGTCAGGCTCAACGATGTGCCGTTGACCATCAGCGATTTGGTGGGTGGTACGGGGGGCTTCAAGAATGAAGCTGATTTGAAAGGCGCAACCTTGACGCGCAATGGCAATAAATATCCGGTTGATCTGTTGGCCCTGTTTTATCAGGGCGACGTGACGCAAGACATCCGTATCCAGCCTGGTGATGTCCTGACCATCCCGGAGAATCGCTACAACAAGGTTTTTGTGTTGGGCGAAGTGCTGAAACCGCAATCCTTGCTGATGCCGCGTGGACGCTTGAGCTTGGCGGAGGCCATCAGCGATACCGGTGGTATGAATCCGCTTTCGTCAAACGCGGGCCAGATTTACGTCATTCGTGAAGGTGAGAGCGGCCGCCCCCAAATCTGGCACCTGGACGCGAAGAGCCCCGATGCGCTGGTATTGGCGGATCGCTTCGATCTGGAAGCGCGTGACATCGTCTACGTTGATCCGGCCGGTGTGGCGCGTTTCAGCCGTGTAATCAACAACATTATCCCGACAGCCTCGTTCTTGAGGGCGGTGGCAAACGACTAAGCTCATGATGAATCCTTCCCCCCTTTCCGCCCAGGATACTGACGGCAGTGACCTGGACTTCAGTCTGACCGACATCCTTGACACCTTGCTCCAGTATCTGGGGACCATCGTGGCGGTTTTTGTCACGGTTCTGGTGTTGGGCGTGCTCTATGCTTTGCTGGCTACACCGATCTATCGCGCTGATGCGCTAGTCCAGATTGAAGAGAAAAGAGGTTCAACCTTGAGTGCGGCGCAAGATATTGCAACCGCGCTGGGCTCGGCGGTTAGCCCCGTTGCCGGCGAGATTGAAGTCCTGCGCTCGCGTGAGGTTATTGGCCGCGCGATCGAGCTGACGCGTTCAGATCTGGTGGTTGAGCCGGCTTACTTCCCGGTGTTTGGCGCCTGGTTGGCGCGCCGCCATGATGTAGAGAAAGGCCTGGGTTCACCTTTCCTCGGCCTTTCCTCCTATTTCTGGGGCGGCGAGGTCTTGCGCATTGGCTTGCTTGATGTGCCGTCTCGCGCTTTGGGCAAGCCGTTCGAGTTGAGGGCAACCGAGGATGGCTTCGATCTTTTTGATGAAGAGGGCCAACGCCTGCTCAATAATGCCGCGATTGGGCAGATGCATGTGTTTCCCGCCTTGGGGGGGGAAGGACGGATCCTGGTGCAGGAGTTTGATGCAAACCCGGGTGCCACGGCCACGATTGCCCGCCTATCTCTGATGGAAACTTATCGCGGCATCAACCAGCGTCTGTCCGTGTCCGAAACCGCAAGGCAGAGCAGCATGGTCCGCTTGGCGTTGGAAGATGCGGACATGCAATATGCCAAGAACCTGATCAACGCTATTGCGCGTGCTTACCTGGAGCAGAACGTTGAGCGGCGTTCGGCGGAAGCCGAGCAGAGTTTGCAGTTCCTGGAAAGCTATCTGCCGGACTTGAAGCGCTCGGTTGAAACGTCGGAAGAGGCGTTGAGCCGTTACCAGACGCAAACCAATCAATTGAGTGTTGATAAAGAGGCCGAAGCGTTGCTTGAGCAGGCAGTCAGCGCTGAGAAAGAGCGCTTGGAACTGCAATTGAAGTTGAACCAGGCGCGCCAACGTTTTACGTCGGACCATCCGGAAATCCGGGCTTTAGGTGAGCAACTGGCTTCTATCGCCAAAGAGTCTTCACGCATCAATGAAACGGTCAACAAGTTGCCGGGCAGCCAGCGCGATATGCTGCGGCTGCAGCGGGACCGCATGGTCAATAATGAGCTCTATGTTGCGCTGTTGAACAATGCCCAGCAATTGAAGGTCGCGAAGGCAGGTACGATCGGGAATGTTCACATTGTGGATTACGCGGTTGAAGATACCCGCGCAGTTGCGCCGCAGCGCGTCCGGATTGTTGGCATTGCCGGTCTGCTGGGCCTGTTCCTTGGCGTGCTGGCAGCCTTCGGCCGCCGCGTATTGCGTCCGACCGTGGGAGACAGCGATGAAATCGAACGCGCGACCGGCCTGACGTCCTATGCCTCGATTCCCGAATCCGATGTGCAGCAAAAGCTGAATTCCAGTATACGGGATCGCAAGGGGCGCAGCGCCATCGTGGACGGGCGGAACCAGTTGCTGGCCATTTTGCAGCCTGATGATCCCGCGGTGGAAAGCCTGCGCTCCTTGCGGACTGGGCTTGCTTTTGCAATGATGGGCGCGAAGGACAACAACGTGGCCTTTACCGGGCCCACCGAGTCGCTGGGCAAGAGTTTTATTTCCGCAAACTTTGCCGTGCTGTTAGCCGGCGCGGGCAAGCGGGTGCTGGTAGTGGATACCGATATGCGACGTTCGCAGCTCGGCGCCTACTTCGGCTATAAAGGCGTGGCGGGCCTGTCCGAGGTGTTGGCAGGCACCCGCAGCCTGGAGCAGGCGGTTCGTCATTATGATCTCAACGGGATTGCGCTTGACGTCCTGCCTGCGGGCACCATGCCGCCCAATCCGGGCGAGCTGTTGGTCAGCAAGCAATTCGAGCAATTGGTTCAGACACTGAGCTCGCAATACGACCACGTGATCTTTGATTGCCCGCCGGTGTTGCCGGTTGGGGATACGCTGGCGGTGGCGAGTCAGATCGGCACAACGTTCATGGTGGTGCGCTCCGAGCAAAGCGCGGTGGGCGAAGTCAAAGATGCAATCCGCAAGCTGCGTACGGCAGGCATCGAGCCAAAAGGCTTTATTCTGAACGGTGTGAAGCCCAAACGTTTCCGCTACGGCTACGGTTACTCCAACAACTATTACTCCTACGGACGCCGTTAAACCGTTACTTGGCAAAAGATCCTTTTAGTTCTGCCTTCAATGCGCCCAGCTTATGCTGGGCGTTTTGCGTTTGCTTCCTCTTTTGTTTGGGGCTTGATCTCGTTCAGCATGAGAGGCAGAGGCTTGATAAGCCTGCGCCCCCTTCAAGAGCCTTAAACGCCGCGAAAGATAAAAAGTGGTGCTAACAATAAAAAAGGTCCCCACACCGCGCTGCTTCGCAGCTTGTTGCTTTCCAAGGGGGATGAGCCCGGATACGGAATCGTCTTCGAGGACTGTTTCGCGCCTGGAGAATCCGAGCAGCATGCAGGCGGTGAGCTGAGCTTATCTTAAGAGCGGCGGCGATAAAAAAGCCGACTTGCGTCGGCTTGTGAGGTCTCAGGAAGAATCCCTTATATCAGTGCTTCGGCCTGCGATAAACCAGCCACTTTGGCGCCCGGAATCCAACCAGCCGTTTGTACAGCCAGAGGTATACGATCACGAACAGGGCGGCAAAGCCGAGCAGGATCACGGTGTTGTTCCAGAACAGGACCGCCGGAATGACGCCCAGCGAGCACAGTACCCACAGATACGGCGACGTCATCGAGTTGCGCGCAATCTTGTCGCTCACAGCGGTACTGCCCACCGCCTTGCGCATCAGCCTTTTATAGATCAGCTGGTGCAAGTGAGCGGCATCGGGCAAGCCGGGGTTCTTGCCCCGGGTCAGACGGCGGGCGATCGTGAACAGCACTTCCATGATCGGGTAGACCAGCAGCAGCGCGATCGTCCACGGCGAGACTTCCGGGTGGCGGGCAACCAGCAGGGTGGAAAGGCTGGCAATCAGGAAGCCGAGCAGATAGGCGCCGCCATCGCCGAGGAAGATCAGTCCGCGCGGCCAGTTCCAGAAAATGAATCCCAATGATGCGCCCACGGAGCCGAGTGCGACGGCAAACAGCGCGTAGTCCTCCTGCTGGAAGGCAATATAGGCGATCCCGGCGCAAATAATGGAGCAGACTGACGACGCCAAACCGTTGTAGCCATCGATGATGTTGACGGCATTGGTGATCCCCGCCACGAAAAGCAGCGTGGCCACGCAAGAAATCAATGGAATGCCGAGGTAGGCGTCCAGCCAGGCGATTTCACTGCGGACCAGGCCTGCACCGAGAAAATACCAGGCCAAGCCCGCCGACAGGAAGGTGCAGCCCAGTCGCAGCAGAATGCCCGCGCGTTTTGACAAGTCCTCGAACACGCCGGACAAGAAAGCGGGCAGAGAGCAGAGCACGATGAGCTGGTAGACCTCGGAGGAGGTGCCCGCATCCACCACGGTAATGACCAGGCCGGCCAGCAAGCCGCCCATGACGGCAATGCCGCCAACACGGGGAACGACGACGGCGTGAAATTTTTGAATACCATTGACATCATGGTCCCCACTGATGTGGGCATGATAAGGAGCGAGGCGAATGATCAGCAAGGCGATCAGCAGCGATGCCCCAAACGAAACCAAAAGAAGCAACATGGCGAATCGATCAGAAGGAGTAGGGGCAGCAAAGAGAAGAGCGTGTCCTGACGGGCACTGGCGGACAATCGCGGCGGCTCTGGCCGGGGTGCGTAGGATCGGTGACGGACACAGCGATCAGACGCGGCGTGAACGAATGACAATCAACCAAGAGAGGGATGGATGAGGGGGAAACCGGCTGGACAGAGCGATGATGCACGGAGGAAGCTCGTAAGAAATTTGCTCAGACACAGTAAGAGCGTTATGAATGATCGTAGTTTATACGTCACCAAGAGTAAACCTTACTGAAACCTTTTGGCTCGATAAGGGCTTTATATTCAGAAAAAGTGACAAATTCGCTAAAAAGTCGCTCAAATCTTATAAAAAACCGGTTATCCGCTTGTTTGGACATGTCACGCCTTGTAATGAGTTGTTGATGCTCATCACGGCTTATTTCATGCATTTGGACTGCCAAATCAATGGTTTGCCAAGCTCCGCTTTCAGGCGGACGCCGTCTGGACGGTTGCGGCCAGAGTCCTTACTATAGGCGCTTCAGTATTATCCCTTGTTGGAGCCTACTTTGTCCGCCCTGCCCAATCCTGATGAAATCGTTGCCTCGGTCTTCAAAGCGTATGACATTCGCGGCACCGTGCCGCAACCGTTGAACGCCTCATTTGCCGAGCGGCTCGGACGTGCGCTGGCCGAACGCGCCAAGGCCGCCCAGGTTTCCGAAGTCGTCGTGGGGCGCGATGGTCGGCTTTCCGGTCCGGATCTGCAATCCGCATTGATGTCGGGCTTGATGGCGGGCGGCGTCAACGTCGTCGATATCGGTGTGGTGCCCACGCCGTTGGTGTATTTTGCCGCGCACACGCGGGGCAATGGCTCCGGCGTGGCCATTACCGGCAGCCACAATCCGCCTGATTACAATGGCTTCAAAATGATGATGGGCGGCATTACGCTGTATGGCGATGCGATCACCGCCTTGCGCCCGCAAATGCTGGGTGCGCTTCAGGACGACGCGCAGCCGGGCAATCGGATCGAAGTGGACGTCGTGACGCCCTATATTGAGCGCATTATCGGTGACATCAAGCTGGCGCGGCCAATGAAGATCGCGATCGATGCCGGCAACGGGGTGGCGGGGCCAACCGCCGCTCGCTTGTTCAAGGCGCTTGGCTGCGAAGTGGTCGAGCTGTTCTGCGATATTGACGGGCGCTTTCCGAATCACCATCCGGACCCGGCGGATCCGGCCAACCTGCAGGACCTGGTCCGCTGCCTGGCCGAGACGGATTGCGAACTGGGCCTGGCCTTTGACGGTGATGGAGACCGCTTGGGCGTGGTGACCAAGTCCGGACAGATCATCTGGCCGGACCGCCAACTGATTCTCTATGCGCGCGATGTCTTGTCCCGCTTGCCAGGCGCGCAAATCATTTATGACGTGAAATGCAGCCGCTATGTGGCGCAAGCTGTTCGCGAGGCGGGCGGCGTCCCGCTGATGTGGAAGACCGGCCACTCCCTGGTCAAGGCCAAGTTGCAGGAGACCGGCGCGCCACTGGCGGGAGAAATGAGCGGTCACACTTTTTTCAAGGAGCGCTGGTTTGGCTTTGATGATGGTCTCTACACGGGAGCCCGTCTGCTTGAAATTGTTTCGCGTGAAGCGAATCCGTCCGCGTTGCTCGAAGCCTTGCCGGAAGCCGTTTCAACGCCTGAGCTGAAACTGCACACGGCGGAAGGCGAGCAGTTTGCCGTGGTTGAGCGTTTGCAGGCCGAAGCCGAGTTCGACGGGGCGAATGAGGTCATCACGATTGACGGGGTGCGCGTGGAGTATGACGATGGCTTCGGCTTGGCGCGGCCGTCCAATACCACACCGGTTGTGGTGCTGCGCTTCGAGGCGGATGATCAGGCGGCGCTGGCCCGGATACAATCGGCGTTCCGTGAGCAGATACTGCGTGTCATGCCTGCCGCACAGCTTCCCTTTTAATTCCTTTCCCACTTTCTTTGAGCATGCCTGATTCCCTGCTGCCGTACCAACAGCTTCCCCCGTTGCAAGACAGCCCGTCCTGGCCTGCTTTCGTGGCCGCCGCCAAAGCGGCGCGCCCCACGAGCGTCAGCCTGAATATCATCGAGGCGGCAGGCCTGAGCGTGGATTTGAGCACGCAGCTGCAATCACCGGCATTTACCCAATCAGGCTTGCAGTTGCTGGAAGAGCGCGCCTTGCCCGCCGCACGCGCCGCGCTGTTTCAGGGCGGTTTGTCGAACCCGACTGAAAAGCGCGCGGCGCTGCATACGGCCTTGCGGGCCAGCGCGCCGCCGCCTGCCGTGGCGGATCTGATCAAGACGGAGCAGGAGCGGGTGCGCCACTTCGTCAACAAGCTTGATGCCGAACAGCGTTTCAGCCACGTTTTGCATATCGGCATTGGCGGCAGTGACTGGGGGCCCAAGCTGGCCATCCGTTCTCTCGGCTATTTTGAAAAGCGGCGTGAGATCCGCTTCGTCGCCAACATTGATGCGCATGCGGTCCAGGCGGCCATGCAGGATCTGGATCCGCAGTTCACACTGGTGATCGTGTCGTCGAAATCATTCAGCACCACGGAAACCCTGCATAATGCCGAGCGCGTCATCGGTTGGCTGCGTGCCGCCGGGCTGGCCGATCCCTATGACAATCTGGTGGCCGTTACCGCCAATCCCGCGGCCAGCCAGAAGATGGGTTTCAAGCCGGAAAACACCTTCGGCTTGTGGGACTGGGTGGGCGGCCGCTATTCCGTCTGGTCTTCCATCGGTCTGCCGATTGCGCTGACGCTGGGCAATGAGGCGCTGGACACGTTCCGCGCGGGCGCGGCGGCCATGGACCAGCATTTCCTGACCGCGCCGTTCGAGCGCAATGCGCCCGTGCAGATGGCCTTGATTGCGGTGGCCAACCGCAACGGCCTGGACTTCGGTTCCCTATCGATCGCCGCCTACGATGCGCGGCTCGAATACCTGGCGCCGTACTTGCAGCAGCTGGAGATGGAGTCGCTGGGCAAAACCGTGGACACGCTCGGGCGCCCAATGGCGGTGGATACCGGCAGCGCGGTGTGGGGCATGCCGGGCACCGATGGGCAGCACACGTTCTTCCAATGGCTGCATCAGGGCACCAAGGGCGCGCCGGTGGATTTCATCATCTGTAAAGAAGCCCACCACCCTTACCAGACCCACCATCGTTTGCTGTGGGCCAATTGCCTGGGACAGCGTGAAGCCCTGCTACATGGCAAAACGGTTGCGTCCATGACAGACGCCCTGCAGGCGCAAGGCAAATCGGCAGAGGAAGCCGCATGGCTTGCCAGGCACAATGCGCATCCGGGCGGCAGGCCGTCCACCCTGATCGTGCTGCCGCGCCTTGATGCGCACGCTTTAGGCGCCTTGCTGGCGCTATATGAACACAAGGTTTTCGTGCAAGGCGTCATTTGGGGTATCAACCCCTTTGACCAGTGGGGGGTCGAATACGGCAAGGTGCTGGCCAAGACGCTGGTCCATGAGCTGGAAGGGTCCAGCATGGCCGGTGCGCATGATCCGTCCACCGCGCATTGGGTCGCCCAGCTGAATGGGTAAAGCAGCGTAAAACAGTTAAAATTCGCTGTCATTGATGCTTTAAGCGAACCGCTTTGTGCAACGAGTCCTGATTGTAAAGACCACGTCAATGGGCGATCTGGTCCACGCCTTGCCCGCCTTGACCGATATCTCACGCGCTTTTCCCGGTGTCCGGATAGACTGGGTGGCGGAAGATGTTTTTGCCGCCATTCCCGCCTTGCATCCGGCGGTGGACACGGTGATCCCGGTGGCCATTCGCCGCTGGAGAAAAAAATGGTGGCATGCGGATGTTCGCGAGGAATGGAAACACTGCCGCCAGCGCCTGGCGTCCACGCCGTATGACGCGGTGATCGACCTGCAGGGTCTGATCAAGTCCGCCTGGGTGGCGCGCCATGCAAACGGCCCTTTGCATGGCCCGGATTGGCGTTCGGCCCGGGACGGAACCGCATCCCTCTTCTATCAATACAAGCATCGGGTGCCCTATGCGCAGTCAGCGGTGGTGCGGGCGCGGGGTTTGTGCGCGGCGGCGCTGGGCTACTCGGTGGATGGGCCGCCCGTCTTTGGCCTGAGCGTCGATGCGCCAGCGGGCATGCCCGCCGCCTACGCCGCCTTGCTGCCGTCCACCAGCCGCGATGAAAAAATGTGGAGCGAAGCGCACTGGCAGCAAGTGATTGCGCAGTTGCTGTCGCAGGGGCTGACGCCGGTGGTGTTTTCCGGCAATGATGACGAATTGGCACGTGCCAAGCGTTTGCTGCAAGGCGCAAGCGGCGGATTGGCGTTGGCGAAAATGTCCTTGAAGGCCGCCGCACAGATTCTGGGTCATGCGCGTGTGATCATCGGTGTTGATACCGGGCTGACCCATCTCGGCGCTGCGCTGGGA
The DNA here is from genome assembly GCA_041678365.1 of Pigmentiphaga sp. Taxonomy (GTDB): domain Bacteria; phylum Pseudomonadota; class Gammaproteobacteria; order Burkholderiales; family Burkholderiaceae_B; genus Pigmentiphaga. Next base: position 12,415 of record JBAYOI010000044.1, read on the forward strand.
CGCCCGGTGATCGGTTTGTATACGGACTCGGACCCTGCCATGGTACCCGTGACGGGGGATGGACCGATCGTCTGCCTCGGCGGCCCCCAGCAGTCACCAACGGTTGAGCAGTTGCTGGCCGAACTGGACCGCGTGATGGCGGTTTCCCGATGAGGGCCCGCTTGTCCGGGCTGCTCTATTCTTTCTTGTGGCGCCTGGCGCTGCCCCTGGTGTTGTTGCGGCTGTTCAAACGGGGGCGCAGCGAGCCGGGCTACCGTCGGCATGTGGCGGAACGGCTGGGCGTGTATCGATCCGGCTTGACGCAGACGGGCAATGATTTCAAGCGGGCGCCGGTCTGGGTACACGCCGTCAGCCTGGGTGAAGTGCGGGCTTCGCAGCCGCTGGTACAGCGCTTGCTCAGGCAAGGGTATAGCGTCCTGCTGACCCATATGACGGCAACCGGGCGGGCGGAAGGTGCGCGGCTTTATGAGCACGCCCTGGCGGAAGGGAAGTTAAAACAGTGCTGGCTGCCTTATGATCTGCCCGGCGCCGCGGCACGTTTTTTCCGGGCTTTCGAACCGCGTTGCGGTCTGCTGATTGAAACGGAGGTTTGGCCCAATGCGGTGTTTCAGGCCAGGCGCTATGGGGTGCCGCTGGTGTTGGTCAGCGGGCGCATGTCGGCGGGGTCGCATCAAAAAAACCGGGTACTCCGCAAGTTCGCCAAAAAAGTCTATGGTTCACTTGCCCTGAGCCTGGCGCAAACCCAGGCCGATGCGGATCGGCTGGGAGACCTGGGCGCGGATCCAGTCCGGGTGGTCGGCAACCTGAAGTTCGACCTCAACCTGCCCGCCGCATTGTTGCAGCTGGGACTGCAATGGCGGCAAGCCTTGCAGCAGCCGGTGTTGGCGCTGGCCAGTACACGCGAAGGCGAAGAGGCCATGTTCATCCAGCATTGGAAGGCATCGGAATGTGCGCCGGGGCTGGCGGGACGGCCGTTGGCCCTGATGATCCCCCGCCACCCGCAACGCTTCGATGCGGTGGCCGATTTGCTGGAGCAGGCAGGCATCCGCTATGTGCGGCGCTCACGTTTGCAGAATCTGCATGACTGTGTCCTGCCCGCGGGTACGCAGGTCATCCTGGGCGACAGTCTCGGAGAGATGCCGCTTTATTATGCCGCGTCGGAACTGGCCATCATTGGCGGCAGTTTTGCGCCGCTGGGCGGCCAGAACCTGATTGAAGCCAATGCTTGCGGCGTGCCGGTCATTGTCGGGCCGCATACCTTCAATTTTTCTCAAGCGGTTGATGACGCGCTGGAGGCAGGCGCCGCGCTGCGTGCGCCGTCAGCCGGTGAAGCGTGGCAACAGGCCCTGGCCTTGTTGGCCGATCCGCACGATATGGCGGCGCGGCGCGAAGCC
>JBAYOI010000045.1:0-13272 GCA_041678365.1 Pigmentiphaga sp.
ATAAAGCCGTCCTGGACCAGACGGCGTACCCGGCGCAAACACGTGGGCGCGGAAATGGCGACCCGGCTCGCCAGCTCCTGGTTGGTCAGCGTGGCATCCTGCTGAAGCCAATCCAGAATCTTCCAGTCCACCGCATCCAGCTCGTTCATGAAACTTCACCCAATAAAACTTGATAAAAAGAAATTTTATTTCATGACCACTATGTAGAGAAATAAAAATTCATTATCCATCAAAAATTGACACCCTATTTCATAAAAATCCAGCGAGAATGGATTGTTGCGATTTTTGATAGAGACAGCGAGCATGTGCGGAATAGTTGGCGCGGTAGCGCAGCGTGACATCACCCCCGTCCTGATTGAAGGGCTGAAGCGCCTGGAATACCGGGGCTATGACTCCTGCGGCGTCGCCGTCCATCAAAATGGCGAACTGCTGCGCGCACGCAGCACAGCGCGCGTGGCGGAACTGGAAGCGCAATTGGCGGAAAGCCGTCTGACTGGCTTCACCGGCATTGCCCATACACGCTGGGCCACCCACGGCGCACCCGCCACCATCAACGCCCACCCGCACTTCTCCTTGGATCGGCATGGCCGCGCCCGTATTGCGCTGGTCCACAACGGCATCATTGAAAACTATGAAGCGCTGCGCGCGGAACTGAGCGCGCAGGGCTATGTGTTCGAAAGTCAAACAGACACAGAAGTCATCGCCCACTTGCTGAACAGCCTCTATCAGGAAGACCTGCTCAGCGCCATGCAGCAAACCGTCAAGCGCCTGCAGGGCGCGTACGCCATTGCCGCGTTCTGCCTGGATGAACCGCACCGCGTGGTTGGCGCCCGCCAAGGTTCGCCGCTGATTGTCGGCCTCGGGGAAAATGAAAACTTCGTGGCCTCGGACGCCATGGCCCTGGGCGGCACGACCGATCAAATCATTTATCTGGAAGATGGCGACGTTGTCGACCTGCAACTCTCCCGCGTGTGGATTCTCGACGCCAATGACCAGGCGGTGGAACGGCCGGTCAGAACCGTGCAGGCTTACAGCGCCGCCGCCGAACTCGGCCCCTATCGGCACTACATGCAGAAGGAGATTTTCGAGCAGCCGCGCGCGCTGGGCGACACCATCCAGGACATCGAGGAAATCGACCCGCTGTTGTTCGGAGAAAACGCCCCCAAACGCTTTCAGGAGATTGACTCCGTTCTCATCCTGGCTTGCGGCACCAGTTATTACGCGGGCCTGACGGCCAAGTACTGGATCGAAGCGCTGGCGCAACTGCCGGTCAACGTGGAAATTGCCAGCGAATACCGCTACCGGGTCAGTGTGCCCAACCCGCGCAGCCTGGTGGTGACCGTCTCCCAGTCCGGTGAAACCGCGGATACGCTGGCCGCGCTGAAGCACGCCAAATCGCTTGGCATGAACAAGACCCTGACCCTCTGCAACGTGGCCACCAGCGCCATGGTGCGAGAATGCGAAATGAACTTCATCACCCGCGCCGGCGTTGAAATCGGCGTGGCGTCCACCAAGGCCTTTACCACCCAATTGGCGGGCCTGTTCATTCTGGCGCTGACCCTGGCCAAGCAGCAAGGTCGGCTGAGTCCGGAACAGGAAGCCAACCATCTCAAGAGCCTGCGCCACCTGCCGGTGGCCATCCAGGCTGTCCTGGCCCTCGAACCGCAAATCATCTCATGGTCCGAACACTTCGTCCGCAAGGAGCATGCCCTGTTCCTCGGACGCGGCATGCACTACCCGATCGCGCTGGAAGGCGCGCTGAAATTGAAGGAAATCAGCTACATCCACGCGGAAGCCTATCCAGCGGGCGAACTGAAGCACGGCCCGCTTGCGCTGGTCACGGATCAAATGCCGGTGGTCACTGTTGCCCCGCACGACGCCCTGCTGAAGAAACTGATGTCCAATCTGCAGGAAGTGCGGGCGCGCGGCGGGCATTTGTATGTGTTTGCGGACGCGGGCACACAAATCAGTCCGGAGGAACATGTGCACGTCATCCGCATGCCGGAACACTATGGCCTGCTTTCACCGCTGCTGCACGTGATCCCGATGCAATTGCTTGCCTACCATACGGCGTGCGCACGCGGAACTGACGTTGATAAACCTCGCAACTTGGCCAAAAGCGTCACGGTGGAATAAAGCCCCTCAACCTAATGCCTCCTGCTCCGAACCTCCCCCACGGCGGAGGCTGATACCGGGCGGAGGCAATGAACTCTCCACTCCCAAGAGTGCGCCCCTGCGCTCAAGCGGATTCGCGTGCGCGCAGGGCGGTCCCGAGCTGAGCGGCCGTGTGCTCCAGCGGTTCGAGAAAGGTCTTCAACATCGCATCAGCATCCCCACGATTGTCAGGAATGCTGATATTCAATGCCGCAACAACCTTGTCGCCACCAGCGGTTACCGGTACGGCAAGAGAGCGCAACCGGAGCTCGAGCTCCTGATCAACCAGACTCCACCCCTGATCCCGCACCTGTCGCAATATGCCCAGGAGGGACTCAATGTCGGTTTCGGTATAGGGCGTGAGCGCCTTCGGCGGAAGTTGAGCGAGCAGTTCACGCTGCGCCGTCTCCGGCTGGTCAGCCAGCAAGACGCGGCCCAACGAAGTGCAGTAGGCCGGCACCCGGCTGCCTACCGTACGGGTGACATCGACAATATGCGGATTGCTGCGGATACGCGCTACATAAACAACATAGGGACCGTCCAGCGTAGCGGCCGAACAGCTTTCCCTCACCTGCGCTGAAAGCCGAGCCATCAAGGGCTGCGCTACTTCCCAAAAGGGAAGCGATGACAAGTAGGCGTAACCCAAGCTCAACGCGCGCGGCGCCAATTGGTAGCGACCATCCTCATGGCGCACGTAACCGAGCGTGTTCAAAGTCATCAAAAGGCGTCGGGCCGTTGCGCGGTCCAGCGAAGCCTGCAACGCCAGTTCACTCAGGGTTTTCCCGTTGGGTTGATTACCCAGGGCTTCGATCAGACTCAGGCCGCGTGCAAGCGCACGCACAAAACTCTGGGGGTCACGATTTTCTTCGTAATTCATGGAAATGGTTCAAAAGTCAGCGAATTGGCCAAGCTGGGACAGGCCTGACTGCATGGACCGCCGATCCGGCGACAAGAGCCACCCGGATGCAATCCACTGCCGGTCAATCCCTTCGCTGGGATGACTAAGCGATGCAGCAAGCATACTCTAGTGCGCAACTTATGTATTGACAGCAAAAAAGTGGCACCTTATAATTTCATACAACGCACAATAGTTCATCTAGTGAACAAACTTTACCCAAAAAGAGGAAGTGATATGGAGTCGATACTTTCCAGGGAGCAGCAAGCATTGATCGAGCAGGTCGATGCACTGGTGTTCTCGTCAATTGCCAAGCGCGCGGCAGAGTTGGACGTCAAAGGCTTGTTCCCGGAAGCGGATTTCAATGATCTGCACAGAGAAGGACTTCTGCTCGCAACCTTGCCCAAGCAGGACGGCGGCCTGGACTATGGCTTCGACGGACAGGATCCCTTGGCTTTTTTCCTGATCATCGAGCGTCTGGCAATGGGAAATCCCTCCACGGCACATTGCTATCAGGTACATGGCAACGCAACCCAAATCGTGCGGGCCTTCGGCAGTGACGAACAGGTTCAGCGCTTCCTGGCTCCGACTCGCGAACATGGACGTTTGCTGGTAGGTGCTGGCTCGGAGCCTGGCGGCGGCCGCGGCGGCACGGTAGCAACACCGGTCGACGGCGGTTTTTCCGTGACGGGCGTCAAGCATTACGCCACCAACGGCTCGCATAGCGACTGGATGACGGTTCATGTCCGCAATGGTGAGACCGGCCTGTTGGAGACCGTCGTTGTCAGCCATGACAGCCCAGGTCTGAAAATAGATGAGGCATTCTGGAACCCTGCCGGTATGCGCGCCTGCGTGAGTCCGATCCTGACATTCAAGGATTGCTTTGTGCCTCAGGATTGCGTACTGGCCCGACCCGGCGCCTTCATCACGGAACATTGGCTGGGAAAAATCAACTTCGGCTTTACCGCCAACTACCTCGGCACATTACAAGCCATGTTCCGCTGGGCAGTGGACTACATGCGCCAGCGCGGACAAGTGGATACCCAGGTCTACCAGATGTATGTCGGTGAACTTCGCGCCAGGATCGATGCCGCCCGGCTGCTCTTTTATCACGCCGTGAAGCTGTCGCAGCACGACGTTGCCAAAGGTCTGCTCAAAAGCAATGCGGCCAAGTATCTGGCGGTCGACTGCTTACAACGATTCAAGGAAGTGGTCGGTCAATTGGTAGGAAGCACGGCTTACTTCAAGACGTACCCCTTGGAACGCATGATGCGCGATATGGATGTCCACTCTCTGCATCGCCGCCATCACTTCGGCGCTGTGATGATCGGCCAGGCAGAGCTTGGCTTGCCCTATGACCTCGCGCATTCCTGACTTTTACATCCAGAGGAGCTCCCATGGCAAACGAATACAACACCCCGCATCCGCTGTCCTGGTCGCGATCCTGGCAGAATGATCCGCTGGGCGGCGGCTTGAGTGATGAATGGTCAACGATGATCGAGTCGTTTCGCAGCAAGACACCGCTGGGTGTCCTTGCGCCGACATTGCAAGGCCAGACGCTGGAGGGGGAATCCTTTGATCTGGCAAGTTACCGGAACAAGAAATCAGTACTGGTGGTTTTTGGAAGTCTTGCCTGCCCGCCTTGCGTGACCAACATCCGCACGACTCAACCCAGTCTCGTCTCTCTCTACGAACAATACAACGAGGCCGTCGAGTTCTGCTATGTCTATACGCGTGAAGCGCATCCTGGCAGCCATATCGTGCCCCATGCCTCGATGGAAGACAAGCGGCGCAATGCTGCGATACTGCGCAAACAAGAGCCCTTTGACTTTCCGCTGGTTCTGGATTCCCTGGAGGGGGAAATCCAGAACCGATGGGCCGACATCCAGTTCAACAATCCAGTCTATCTGGTCAATCGCGCAGGCGTAGTGGTTTACAAGTCGGCCTGGTTGGATGCCTCGGAGTTGCCGCAGGTCCTTGACGACGTGGCCCTATGGGATGCCAAGTCTCCCACCGAGAAAACCATCAAGAAAACGTTCAGCGAACGGATAAGGCCTTTACGAGAGCCTTTTGATCCGACTGCCAATGCGCGAATCAAACGGTTGATGGATTACATCGGCCTTGACCAGCGCGCCATGGGCCCCATACCTGGCGTGGAGGCAGACCGGGTGCAGCGCGACGAGGAAGGTCAATCATGAGCAACCCCCTTGATCATCTGGTGGCGGGTCCGGCCTTTGTTGACCGCCGTTGCTATCTAGACCCGGCCATTTTCGAGTTGGAGCGTCGTCATATTTTCTCTCGGACCTGGCAATTCATTGCGCATGACAGCGAGTTCCAGCGAGCCGGCGATTTCCGCAGTGCGTTGTTGTCGGGTGAACCAGTACTGGCGATAAGGGGAGAGGATGGAACGACTCGACTGTTCCTCAATACCTGCCGCCACAAGGGAACACTATTGGTAGAAGAGGACTCGGGCCATCTCGACGTGCTCCGCTGCCCTTATCACCATTGGCGCTACGATACTAACGGCCATCTGTTCAGCGTGCCTCGCGCAGAGGCCTATGGCGGAAATTTCAGCCTTTCCGACAACGACCTGGTTCCTGTACCCCGCTTCGAACGCTTCGCCGGCATGTGGTTCGGCAATCTGGATCCCCAAGCGCCCTCGCTGGAAAGTTATCTGGGCCCGGCAGCATCCTACCTGCAAGAAACCTGCAACTGGCAGGGGGAGCCCTTGGTTTCATTGGGCGCCTACCGATACAGCTACGACGCTAACTGGAAGCTGTTGATGGAAAACACGCTAGACGACTATCACGCGGAGTACCTCCACGATTACGCCTTCACCCAGCGAGCCGAGCTTTTCAAGATGGCTGGAACCAGTGGCTTCCAGGAAAAGGAAGGCTCGCGATTTTCGCTCGATCTAGACATCCATGGCGCTTTCGATCAATGCGACGACGTACGCACACTGACCATCCAGCAGCGCCGCGAACGCCGCATCTATCTCGGGGTTTTCCCCAGCTTCATCGCACTCTACAACCCAGTCTGGGACGTAACGAGTTTCCGTGTCATTGAGCCGGTATCGGTCGACAAGACCAATGTCCTGACCTATTGTCTGGCGCCGCAGAGCGCAAATGCAACGCAGCGGCAAGCGATTGGAGAACGTTTCCATTACTCATGGGGGCCCGGCGGACGGGCTGGTGTCGACGACATCCAAATCTTCGCCCGGGTCCAGCGCGGCTTGCAGGCTCGTTCTGGTGGACGCGTCAATATTTCAAGAGGAATCGAGCACGACCATTGGCAGGGTGGCCCCGCCGACGATCACGCGGTTCGCGCACTCTGGAAAGGTTGGCGGCGCTATATGGGAATGGACGAAAAAAAGGAGGCTCGGCATGTTGAAACTTGACGAGAATCGCTGCATCAATGATGAAGTGAATGAATTACTTGATGAGTACGTGCTGTGCCTGGATCGTCGCCTCGGCGCAGATTGGTTGCGCCTGTTCTCCGATGACGGCTATTACCTGGTGATCCGCGAGAAGGAATATTTGCAAGACAACAACGTTCTTATTGTGGGCGAAGACATGAAGCGGCTACGAGCCCGCATCGAATCGGGCCTGCTCAGAGATGAACGCCGCATGGCGCACAGTATCAGCGGAGTTCGGGCCAATGCCGACGCAAGCCGTGCAACGGCGACGTTCACCGTCTGGATCGAGGACCGACCTGCCTATTCCGGCGTCTACCGTCTGCAACTGTTGCGGCTCTCAGGTCAACTCCGCATTCAGCGTTGTGAGGCCATCCTGTTCTGCGACATCGTCCACACTCCCATCTTCTTGCCGATCTAAACGCCATGTCACTTCCATCGATCGAATTCAGCCACGTCGGCATCCATGTCTGGAACATGGAAACGATGGTGGGTTTTTATCAGCGCGTTTTGGGGCTGGTAGTAACTGACCGGGGCTGGTTACCCGGCCGGGAACTCACTTTCATGAGCCGGAACCCGCGTGAGCATCATCAGGTGGTGCTGGCTAGCGGACGCAGCGGCAATCGTGATGACAAAGTCGTAAACCAGATCTCGTTCAGAGTGCCGACGCTTGAAGGCTTGCAGCAGATGTTCCGCTGGCTTCAGGCGGAACCTGGCCCAACCGGTTTCAGAGCAATCACGCACGGCAATGCGTGGACCCTGTATTTTTACGACCCGGAAGGCAATCGCATCGAGCTGTTCGTAGATGCGCCCTGGTATGTCAGCCAACCGTTTTCCGAACCGCTGGATCTGAACTTGCCGCCAGACACCATCCGACAAGAGACCGAAGCCATGTGCCGGACCGACCCAAGCTTCGAACCAGTGGAGGTCTGGCGAGAACGGTTGAAGGCAAGAATTGAACAAGACCAGTCCTCAAACATAAAGCCTTGATGGATCAAAAATGAAATTTGTTACCTTCGAAATCAATGGACGTCAGTATCCAGGGGTCATGCTGGATGACGACACCATTCTGAACCTGGCTTCAGCGTTGGAAGAGTCTTCGAGAACGACCAGCTTGCTGACGTTGATCCAAGGTGGCGACAGTCAGCTTGAGCGCGTGACGGACTTGCTGCAACACGCCAAGGAGGACGTACTAGCCGCACATTGCGTGCCACTGGCATCGGCACGCTTGTGCTCACCGATCCCTGAGCCCCGCAAGAACGTGTTCTGCGTAGGACGCAACTACCGCGAGCATGTGTCCGAGGCAGCCAAGGCGCGAGGCAAGGAAGTCAAGGTCCCCCTGCATCCGCAGTATTTCACCAAGCCGCCAACTGCCGTGATCGGCCCCTACGACGATTTCGAATGGGATGAAGCAGTGACCCGGAACCTGGACTATGAAGTCGAGCTTGGCGTGGTCATCGGCAAAACTGGGCGCAATATTCCACGTGAGGCAGCACTTGACCACGTATTTGGCTATACGGTCATCAACGACCTCACTGCACGGGAGCTGCAACGCCAGCACGACCAATGGTTCAAGGGAAAAGGTCTGGACGGCTCCTGCCCGATCGGCCCCTGGATCGTCGATGCCGCATCAGTCGGCAACCCCCAGGATCTTGAAGTGTCTCTGTACGTGAACGGCGAACAGCGGCAGCACGCCCGCACTGACACCATGATCTTTGATGTGGCCGAAATTATCTCGCAATTGTCGCTGGGGATGACGTTGGAACCAGGCGACATCATTGCCACCGGCACGCCCAGCGGCGTGGGCTTCGCCATGGAACCGCCGCGGCTGCTTGGAGATGGCGACCTGGTCGAAGCAGAGGTCAGCAAGATCGGCCGCATCGCCAACCGGATCCGCAGGATCCCTCATCGCCAGGCTGGACAGGAGGGCTAGCTCCATGCAGAAGGACGAGCGAAGAATCAGCAGTGATTTGCGCCGGGTATTCCGAGGATTCGCCTCGACCGTATCAATTGTGTCGGTACGTGGAGAAGACGGGAACCGCGGCATGACTGCAACCGCTGTTTCATCGGTATCAATGGACCCACCATCGCTGCTGGTGGTGGTGAACCGTTCCAGCGGCATGTACCGGACGATGCTGGAGTGCAAATATTTCTGCATCAATATTCTGGGCAAGGAACAGATTGAGCATTCCCACGTATTCGGCGGCGCAGCGCCAATGGACGAGCGATTTGAATGGGGCGATTGGCGTCTGTCTTCGCACGACGTACCGTATTTATGCGAGGCGCAGGCCAACATTTTCTGCGAGAAGGCCCATATTCTGGATGTCGGCACACACACGATTTTTGTCGGTACTGCCTATCAAATGGCGATCGGTGATGCCACATCGCCACTGATTTATCTGAACGGCGCCTATTACGGCGTTGAACATGTATCCGCCCGGCCGCTTGGCGCTGCGCTCAAGGGATCGCTCGCGCCCGTCAATGACACTACCAGGAAGGACCACCATGGCCGTCGGCTTTAAGCTCATTGATGCAACCGAATTAGCGAGCCTGTTGCAAGGACGGGAGCGCTTCGCGCTCTTCGACGTGCGCGACGAGGGAATCTTCGCCAGGTCGCATCTGCTGTATGCCAATCCGTTGCCGCTTTCAGATCTAGAAACACGCCTGTTCAGGCTAGTACCCGACGCGGGCACCCTGCTGGTTCTCACCAGTGACGAGGGCGATGGCCTGGTCGAGCGGGCTATCGAGCAATGTACCACGCTGGGCTATCGGAACCTGCGCGTGCTGGACGGTGGCAATGCGGCATGGCTGCGGGCAGGCTACAAGCTATTCAAGGGCATACACGTACCCAGCAAAGCGTTTGGCGAAGTGGTTGATGATCACTATCGGACGCCCACGATTGGTCCTGCCGACTTGTATGCTCTGCTCGAAGAGCAACGGCCTGGTCAACCGAGGGTTCACCTCTATGACTGCCGCCCGCCGCATGAATTCCATCGGATGAGCCTGCCGGGCGCGCGCAACTGCCCCGGAGTCGACCTGCTCAGTCGGCTACCAGCGCTGGTCGACCCCGACGACACGGTCGTAATCAATTGCGCCGGTCGGACGCGCGGCATCCTTGGCGCCCAATCGTTGATCAATGCCCGCCTGCCAGGAAGGGTCATGACCTTGAAGAACGGGACAATGGGTTGGCATCTGGCCGGTTTCCCTCTGGAATCGGGGCGAACCGATCTGGTCGAGTCCGTCGAGCCGAAACGGTTGGATGACATGCGGGAGCGCATGGCTGACTTGCGGCAAGAGTTCGATATTCCAGTATTGAGCCTTCAATCATGGCAGGAAGTCACGGATTCTGGCGCCTTGCTGCTGGACGTCCGACCGCCGTGGGAATATTCGACGGGACATTTTCCCGGAGCCCGCAATGCGCCGGGCGGCCAGTTGCTGCAAGCCACTGATTTTTATGTGGCGGTACGCAACGCCCCTATCGTGCTGATGGACGATGACGGCATCCGCGCGTCGATTACTGCGAGTTGGCTGGCGCAGATGGGTATCCCATTCGTCAGCGTCCTGGACCATCGGGACATCCAGGGCCTGCTCGGCAAGACCGGAGTGGAGTCATGGGTGCCTGTCAAGCAAGTTCCTCCCCTTGCCCGGATCACATACCAGGCCTTGCAGCAAGATCTCAATCAAGGACAAACCCTGCTGCTGGACATCCGCAGCAGCGATGACTACTACAAAGCCCATCTTCCAGAAGCGCGTTTTGTGATTCGATCGCGTTTTCCTGGCAGTGTGCCGCGCTTGCCCCGCCGGGCGTCAATCACTTTGATTGCCAATGATCCGGTAACGGCAGCATTTGCAGCTCGTGAGCTGGAGGCGAGCTACGGCGCGCCATTGCGGCTTCTGGAGGGAGGCAACGAAGCATGGATCCAAGCCGGATTACCCGTCGAAAGCGGGCTGGGGGGAGCGATTGATCCGCCGGAAGATATGTGGCACATCCCGTCCTCGCCGCTAGGCGGACTGGAGTCGGCCATGCGCGATTACATCTCATGGGAGGTTGGTCTGACCAGCCAGATCATGGATGAACCGGGCTACCGGTTCTCAGTAGGCAGTCGGTGATTTTTACATCATGCATACATAACGGAGACAGGCTAAACATGGACAAGAATCTTTCTTTCACGGCAAGCCGCCGCCAAGCATTGACCTATATTGCGGGGTCGGCGCTGGCGCTGGGCCTGCCGGGCGCGGCACGGGCGCAGACACAATCTGGTCCCATTCATTTCATCATCGGGTCGACGCCCGGCACAGGCCCGGACACCATGACTCGCCTGATCCAGCCGCAGCTTCAGCAGCGTTGGTCTCGATCGGTCGTGGTCGAGAACAAACCGGGCGCAGGCGGTATCATCGGCATCGACACCGTTGCCAAGGCCGCGCCCAACGGTAATACGCTGATGCTGCAAACGTCGACGCTGTTCCTGCTTCCCTACTTCTACAAAGACATCCCGTTTGACCCCTTGACCAGTTTCACGCCGATTTCTCAGGTGGCCTGGAGCACGTTCGCGCTGGTAGTCAATGAATCGGTTCCGGCACGGACCTTGCCTGAACTGATAGCCTGGATCAAGTCCCAAGGCAAAAACGTTAACTACGCAAGCCCGGGAGCAGGTACGGAGAACCACCTTTTTGGCGAGCTTTTCAAGCAAGAAGCCGGCGTGGAGATCATGCACGTTCCCTATCGCGGCACAGCCAATGCTATCCAGGATCTGCTTGGCGGGCAGGTGTCCATGATGTTCCTGCCAATCGCCACGGCAAACAACCAGCTCAAGAGCGGCAGGGTAAGAATCATCGGTTGCACCAGCAAGGAGCGTTTTCCACTAATGCCGCAGTTTCCTTCCTTGCATGAGCAGGGTCTGTCGAATTTTGATTTCAACAACTGGTATGGCGTCTGGGGACCAGCTAGCATGCCTGAAGAAATGGCGACAAGGTACAGCGAGGGGGTACAGTCGGTGCTGGCGCTGCCGGAAATCGTCAACAGCTTCAGCCAGAATGGCTGGGTCGCGAAATCGAGCAGTTCGCAAGTGCTCGCGTCCATGGGACAGGAGCAGTTCAATACGTGGCGCAAAGTCATAACTGATGCGCGCATCGATACTACGGCACTATGATGGAACAAACGTCACTGTATGATTTCGGCGGTCGCCCGATCTGGCTGGTCGGGGCAACTGGCACTCTGGGTCAGGCAATGAGCCACTTGTTATCCGAGCGAGGCGCGGTACTGGCCTTATCAGGTCGTCGGACCGACGAACTTCAACAGCTCGCCAACTCCCTCCCCGGCCCCACCTGGGTAGAGCCGGTCAATCTGCTCAATGCAGAGGACGTCCAGCGATCCGCCGCCCGAATCACTGACGCACTGGGGCCTATCGGCTCGCTGGTGGTCTCAGTTTCCGTCAGCGCTTTCGGCGAGTTTCTAGAATTGCCGGACGATGACTTCGCCAAGGCAATGGAGACCAAGTACCTGGGAGCGTTGCGCTCCATGAGAGCGGTGCTCCCGGGTATGGTGGCACAGCGCTACGGTCGTATTGTCACGCTGTCCGGCGGTAGCGGTACCCAGCCGCGGCCTGTCCACATGCCGGGCGGCGCGGCCAATGCCGCATTGGAATTGTTGTCGCGCGGAGTAGCTATGCGCTATGCCCACGATGGCATTCGTGTCAATGTGGTAGCACCTGGCCCCATACGCTCGCCGCGGATGGATGCCATCGTTGCTGCCGACGCGGCAACCGGCGGCGGCGATGGAGACCGGCCAGTGGGCTTACCGTCCGACATCGCCGAAGCAGTCTGCTACCTGCTCGACAGCCGCTCTCGATTCGTCAACGGCACGGTGCTGAAAGTCGATGGCGGCGTTCGCTGAATCCAGCGTGTCCCAACGCCTGGCCAAGGCGTTGGACCAGTTCTTTCGAGCTGGCAGCTTGCCAGACGCCGTGCGAGATCATGCGGCAGTACTCATGCTGGATACGCATATGGTGGCTTTGGCCGGGTTCGTGCAACCGGATGTCCGAGCAGTGAGCGCATCAACGGCCAATACCGGCGGCGCGCCGGAGGCGGGCCTGTGGTCTGGCGACGCCCGCGTCCCGATGGCGGAAGCCGCGTTTGCCAATGCCTTGGCGGCCTCTGCCCTGGACTTCGACAGCTTGCATGGAAACGTGCACCCCAGCGCAATCGTGCAAGCAGCAGCTTGGGCGGCAGGCGAAGCGATCGGTGCATCCGGCCAGCAGGTGTTGAAAGCATTCGTATTAGGCTCTGAACTCATTTGTAAACTTGCCGAGTCCGTCCAGGGCCCGCAGAAAGGCTGGACGATCGGCACGGTATTGGGCGTATTCGGAGCTGCCGCCGCAGTTGGCCTGCTGATGGGTTTGGGTCCGGAGCGCTTGCAACATGCCTTGGGGCTTTGCCTGTCGATGGCGGCTGGCTCCCAACAGGCCAATGTAGAGCAGGTGCTGGCCAAACGACTGCAACCTGCCTTCGCCGCCCGCGCAGGCGTGGTAGCCGCACAACTGGCCCGGGCAGGTATGACGGCGCCCGCTCAGGTATTCGAAGGCCGCTTTGGTTTATGGGCCTTGTATTTCCCAGGTGATGCAGATGTGTTGCCGTTGGATTTCGGCCATGGCTATGCAATGCTGAGGACAGGTCTCAAACAGTATCCGGTCTGCGCGTGCAGCCACGCCGCGATGGAGGCATTCAGGGATTTGCTGGCATGTACCAGTCCCAACGACGTGGCGCGCGTGGAAGCCAGTATTTCACCTTTCATGGACCGGCTCGTCGGAGCACC
>JBAYOI010000046.1:0-13262 GCA_041678365.1 Pigmentiphaga sp.
GTCGGACTGGCCAAGCCGGTGCCGGTCCACATTCTGGTGGAAACGCATGGCGCCTTGCGCGAAGTGTTCCGGATTGCCGCCCACCCGGGCGTGGAATGCCTGTCTTTCGGATTGATGGACTTCGTTTCCGCGCATCGCGGCGCCATTCCCGCCCAAGCCCTGACGGCTAGCGGCCAGTTCCAGCACCCGCTGATCCAGCGCGCAAAACTGGAAATCTCGGCCGCCTGCCATGCTTATGGCAAAACGCCCAGCCACAACGTCGTGACCGAGCTTGACGATCCCCGCATCATTCAGCAAGCGGCGCAGCGCGCTCACCACGAACTGGGCTATACGCGCATGTGGTCCATCCACCCCATGCAGATCGAGGCCATTGTCCAGGCTCTGTCGCCCACCGCCACCGAGATTGAAAACGCCGCCCGGATTCTGGTCGCGGCGCAAGACAAGCAGTGGGGGCCGATCCGCGACACCGAAGACGGCCAGGGCCGTTTGCACGACCGCGCCAGCTATCGATTCTATTGGGACCTGCTGCGCCGGGCCCATGCGGCCGGACTGCCGCTGCCGCCGGAAGCGCTGAGCCGTTTCTTCAGCGCCTGAGCCTGGAGTTGCGGCCAGTCCCCGTCCACTGCACGGGCAAGAGCCGGGGAAAGAGACTTTTGGCATGTTGGCGAATCCGCAAGGATTTGTTTCACAGACGGAATCTTCTCTGAAAAATAATTACGAAAACAGAGAGAAACAGCGCTTCCCAGTGCTAGCCATAATTGACACCCCCATTGAAGTCGATTATTACTCTCATAGAGGCTTATTTCCCCATGCCTTGCGTGAGCCCTTGGCCTGACAATCAGGCGCTTGCTCCGCGTTTCAACCTTCAGGGCCGTTACCGTTTTACCGCCGTGCCGCTGCCAGGCAATAAGCCGAAGGCGCAGCGTAAAGGCGGTTTTTAATTAGTCTCATCGATGTCTCAACAAACAAGTAATGCCCCTGCCCGCCTCAACCGCGATGCCTCCAGCCTTGTCTCTCTTGCACAAGCATTCCAGGCATCGGGTAGCCGCGTCGAAGATATTTACTGGGAATCCCTGCTGGGCCAGCTGCTGGTCAAACTGATGCAAAACCAGCAGGAAGAAAAAATTGAACAGGCGCTGGAACATTTGCGCGCCGCCTCCGGCGAAAGCCACGATCTCTTGATCGAACAGGCAGAAACGCATTCGGAGTCCATGCGGCTCACGGCTAACGGCCAGACCTTCGACGCCTTGCTGGTGCTGGCGCCCATTGCCGCCTGGTCCCGTTTCAATATCCCCTTTGGCCCGCTTTCCACTGACAAGGCACAGGCGTTGCGGCAAGCCTTTGCCGCGCACATTGCCAGTGATCAGGCGGCCATTGCGGTTGCGCCCAAGCTCTACAGTCTGGATCAAATGCCGCGCAACTTCAGCCGCACCCGCCTGTTGCTGAATCAGCTGGCAAACACCGCGCTGGACCTGCCGCCGCCGCGCGGCAATGCCTTGCTTGATGCGGAGATCCCGCCGCTGCTGGCCGACACCCGCTATCTGGTCTTTGCCATCGTTGTGCCTGAAGCCCAAACCGTCTTCAAATGGCAGCAGCCGGAAGCGCCCTCCTCTCTGCGCGGCGAAGCCTTGGCAAGCTGGCATGCGGCAACCGCGCCGGTGCTGGCCAACCTGCTGCCGGGCTGTGCGTATGAAGTCCTGTTGCCGGACGCCTATTACGTCACGCACCGCGAAGCGGACAAATCCATCCGGCCGCTTTCGCTGGAAGCCGCTGTGTCATGGCTGGAAGTCAATGGCGAGCTTTCGCCGTCGGAACTCAGCGCTACGATTGCGCTCTGCGGGGAACAGGAAGCGGAAGAGTACCGAATCGGCTTTGCCCGCAAGAATAGCCGCGAGATTGTCTATGGCTGCGTCTGGCCGCTGTTTGACAAGCACGAGCAGCAGGACCAGGAGGCCGAGCTTGAGCAGATCGTCCGGATACTGAACAAACTCGGCGTTCTGCAAATCAATAAACTGGCAGGTTTGCTGCCGCTTGATTTCTGTGAGGATTGCGGTTCGCCGTATTTTCCCACTTCCGCTGGCGAGCTGGTCCATGCCGAGCCTCCGCAAGAAGCGCTCGATGCGCCCGCTCATTTTCATTGAAACCTGTCAATGGTCTTCCCCATGCAGGCTTTTTCTCATTTTTATGGTTTGATCCTATGCAACTGAGCAAACGAAAATTATTTATCCTCAGTGCTGCCACGCTTGCAGCCGTCTGTTCCGCCCCCGTCCTGGCTGACCAGAACTACCCCTCGCGTCCGATCACCATCGTGGTTGCCTATCCCGCGGGCGGCGACGCCGATCAAATGGCGCGCCTGTTCGGTGAGAAGCTTCGCCAGCGCCTGGGCCAGACCGTCGTGGTCGAGAACCGCGCCGGCGCCAGCGGCATCATCGGCAGCAGCTACGTTGCCCGCGCCAAGCCGGATGGCTACACCCTGCTGCTGGCGCCCAGCACCTTCGCCATTGCCACCCATGTCATCAACACCGGCGGCGAAGCGGCCTATCACCCGACCAATGACTTCACCAGCATCATCCAGACGGCTTCGCAGCCGCTGATGCTGGTCGCCAGCAAACAGTCCGGCTTTGACACCATCGAGCAACTGCTGAAAGCGGCCCGCAGCAATGACACGCTGACCTATGCCTCGCCAGGCGCGGGATCGCCGATGCACGTGCTGGGCGAGCTGTTCAACAAGGCGGCTGGCACCAAGATCTCGCACGTTCCGTACAAAGGCGTTGCGCCCGCCGTTCAGGACGTGATGGGCGGACACGTACCGCTGACCTGGATGACCTACGGTCCGGTGGAGCCTTATATCAAGAGCGGCCAGATGAAGATCCTGGTGAACGCCGACGACGAGCGCACGCCGCTGGCGCCCGATGCGCCGTCCATGAAGGAAGCGGGCATCACCGGCTCGAACGTGGTTGCCTGGCAGGCCCTGTTCGGCCCGAAAGGCATGCCTGAGGATGTTGTCAGCAAGCTCAACAAAACGATGCAGGAGGTCCTGAAGGAACAGGACGTCATTGATAAAATGCGCATCTACGGCGCCTTCCCGAAATTCGGCACGCCTGCCGAGTTGACCCAGCTCGTTGCGCATGAGCACGAGTACTTCGGCAAGGTCATCAAAGAGTTCGGCATCACCGCTCAATAGTGGGAAACAAAAACGCCGACCTGAAAAAATGCCCCCACGCTAGCCGCGAAAGCGGCGTCGCTGCCCCGAGGGGGCGCTTTTTGCCTTGGGAGCGGCCCAGCGGCAAAAGAAGGTCGGCGTTTCTCTTTTACTGCACTTCAATACCCGCGCGATCGATCACGCTTTTCCAGGCCTTGGCCTCGCGTTGAATCATTTCCGCAAACGCCTCTGGCGTGCTGCCCACCGGCGTCACGCCAATGTCGGTGTATTGCTTCTGCACCGCAGGATCCTTCAAGACTTCCGCAATGGCTTCAGAGAATTTGCGGATGATCGCCGTATCGGTGCCCACCGGCGCCGCCAGTCCCCACCAGTTCCCTGTGACCAGCCCTGGCAGATTCTGCTCCGCCGTGGTGGGCACGTCTTTCAAAATGGACAGGCGCTCCTTGCCCGCCACGGCCAAGGGCTTGAGCCTGCCGCCGTCAATGGCGCCCGCCACGGAACTCAGCGCCGTGACGTAGAGCTGGATTTCGTCGCCCATCAGCGCTTGGACGGCGGGCGGCGAACCCCGGTACGGAACGTGGGTCAGCTCAACCCCGGCAAGCTGGCTATACAGCTCAACCGCCAGATGCGGCGGCGTGCCGGTGCCGGGCGAGCCATAGTTGAGCCGTCCCGGATTGGCTTTGGCGTGCTGGGTCAAGTCCGACAAAGACTGAAATGGCGACTTCGCATTGACCACGACCACCGAGGGCGCATTGCTCAGCAAGGAAACCGGCACCAGATCCTTCAGGGGATCGAAGTTCATGTCCTTGAACAGGTACTGGTTGGTGACGAAGTTATTGGTTGCGCCCAGCAGGAAGGTGTAGCCATCCGGCGCGGCGCGGGCCACCTCGGAAGCGCCGATGTTGCCGGAGGCGCCGCTTTTATTGTCGATCAGGATGCGCACGCCAAAGCGTTTTTCCAGCTCCAGTTGAACAAAGCGCAAGGCAATATCGCCCGTGTTGCCCGGCGCATAAGGAACGATGACGCGGACGGGCCGCGACGGCCAGTCGTCAGCGGCAAATGCGGGCGCCGCCGCCAGGCAGGCGAGATTCGTGGCAAGCAGCGTGCCGAGATATAAACGAGATTTTTTCATGCCAGTGTTCCTAGAAGAGGGTCAAGATGGACAATGCGCCCATCCACAACAGTCATCAGCGCTTCAATCCCTGGCAAGGCCGCTTCCGGACAGGCCAATGGGTCTTCGCTAAGGACGGCGAGGTCAGCAAGCTTTCCTGCTTCGAGCGAGCCACGCGTGTGTTCATCGAAAGTCAGGTAGGCGCCGCCTTTCACTGCAATGTCCAGCGCCTGCTGACGAGAAAGCGCCTGCTCAGGCGCAACCACGAGCCCATGCCGGCTGAGCCGGGACACGGCATGCCAGAGGGGGCCAAACAAGGAAACAGGCAAATTGTCACTGCCAAATGCAACCGGCACGCCCGCTTCGAGCAAACGGCGCAAGGGAACAATGTCCTGTTGCTCAAGCGGCGGCAAACGTTGAAGCCATTTGTCCCCGTCTTTATAAATATGGCGATTGGTATGGGTCGTCAGGACGATGCCGAGCGCCTTGATGCTGGCCATCATCTCCTCGGTCACAATGGCCTGGTGTCCCAGCACCCAGCGCAGCGCGTCAATGGGCGCCGCCTGATGCGCCCGCTCGAAAGCGGGCAATAGATCCGGCCAGATGCCCGCCACCCGGACACCCTGGCGCGCCGCCTCGACCAGCAGCGCATGCAAGGCCTGTTCCGGCAACGCCGAACCCGCCTGGAATCCAGCCCAGCCGGTGCACGGCGCATTACCGGCGCGCAGTTGATTATTAAGCGGATCGCGATCCAGTTCCGTATAAATGCCCTGAATGCGCAAGCGCGCATCACCGGCGCCGCGCCCCCCCAGCCAGCCCGCCCAGTCGCGCAGCAAATCGGACGCTTCGCCGCTTGCCCGCAGCGCCCAGTTCGGGCTGAAGACCAAGGTCGCGCGCACGGAGTCCTCGCCTTGGCGGTGCACGCGCCGGTAGGCCTCAAGCACTTCATCGGCCACCCCGTGTCCTTCGAAGACGGCGGTGGTCCCGTAGCGGTTGTACACGGCCATCGCATGGCGCAGGCCCGAGACCCGCTGATCCACGGAAAAGCCCGGCGCCGCCCGCATCAATGAGTGCTCAACAACCGGCACCAGAGTGCGTTCAATAAAAACGCCGGTGGGTTCGCCCGTGTCATCGCGGTCAATAGTGATGTCCGGACTCGGCGCGCGCGTCTCGGCCGTCACGCCCGCCCGCTGCAAGGCCAGACTGTTGGCCACCGACACCAGCGGCGGCTGATTGCGCCAATAGCCCCAGATCGGCCGGATATAAACCGGGTGGTTCGGGCTGACCGCATCCAGATCCCGTCTTGTGGGGTAGCGCCCTTCTTTCAGTGCGGCCAGCGGGTCCTGGTACTCGGGTGGCCTGCCAATCGGCTGCGTCACGATCCACTGTCCCGCCGGGGTGTTGGCCGCTTCGTCCGCAATGACATCCAGGATGTCCTGGATGGAATGCGCGCTCGACAGGTCCGGCAGATGATGCCGCAAGCCCTCCCGATCCATGTGGGCGTGGCCGTCGGTCATCCCGGGGATCACCGCGCGTCCTTGCAGATCCAGGACGCGGGTGGACGGACCGCGCAAGGCCAAGATGTCCGCATTGCTTCCCACCGCCGTGATCAAGGGCCCCGTCAGGGCAATGGCCTGGCACTGCTCCGCGTGGCGATTGCAAGTATGGATGCAAGCGTTGTGAAAAATCAGGTCCGGGGCTGGGTTCATTGCACCCCCTCTCCTTCATGCGCCATGCGCAAAACCTGCTGATGCAGGCGGCTGGCCGGATCACAGAGATCCAGAATGACGTCGAAGTGATTGCGCTGCGGGATTTCCTCGTGCGCAGCCAGCAAGCCGTATTGGGCAAGGTGGGTGGCGACCTCGCTCGCCTGGCGGCGAAACTCGTCGGTATCGCCGCTGGCAGCCGCCACGGCCACCGGCAGCTTAACGGTGGGCGCATGACGCAACAGCGAATAGCGCTCAACGTCCTGTTCGTTCAGGTTGAGCCGGGCATTGCGGTAGGATCGGCGCACCGGCTCCAGGTCTCCCAGGCCGCTGGCCAGCATGGCGGCGGAAAAGGGAGCGCCTCCTTGTCCGGACCAATCCTGCGTCAGACAGCATGACACCAAGTGCGCGCCGGACGAGTGGCCCACCAGCATGATCCGGTCCGGATCGCCGCCATGGTCGGCAATATTCGCATGGATCCAGGCCACCCCGCGGCGCACGCTTTCCACCATGCCGCCCAGGTCCCGTTCCGGCACTTTCGGAAAACCCAGCACCGCCAGCAGGCAGCCCGCCTCGGTCAGCGCGGGCGCGGCAAAAGCATTGCTTTCTTTATCCAGCATCAGCCAGCCCCCGCCGTGCACATATACCACGACCGGCAGTCCGGTTTCGGCCGTATCCCGGCAATACAGGTCAAGCCGCTCATCAGGATGGGGGCCCCAGACCAGGTCACGGGCGCCGGGCAAGGCCTGCGCTTCCGCGCTGAGGCGGCGGTAGCGCTGCATTTCCATCAGGAAACTGGGACACCAGGCTTGGTTGTCGTACTGGGCGTCCAGTTCCTGTTGCGAGTAGTTGCCATAAACAATCGCGGCCATCACGCCTCCTTCAAGAGCTTGAATTCACTATATCAAAGGCATAAGATTGGAAAAATTGAAAAGCTCATATCAATTCATACGAAAATACGATAGGTCAGCATGGCCATTACCTTGCGTCAGCTGGAAGCCTTTGCGGCAGTCTGCAAAGAAGGCAGTTTCAGCAAAGCCGCGCAACGCATCCATATTTCCCAATCGGGGCTCAGTGTCCTGATCCGCGACCTGGAAGACAATCTGGGCGCCAAGCTGTTTGACCGGAACACCCGGCAAATCGCCTTGACCGATGCGGGACACGAATTCAGCGCGCCCGCGGCGCGTATCCTCGCGGACCTTCAGAACGCCACCCACCACATCAAAGGCTTGGCTTCCCGCCAGCACGGCCGCGTCACGGTTGCCGCGCCGCCGCTGCTGGCGGGACAGTTGGTGGTGGAAATTGCCGCCCGCTTCCGCCAGCGGCACCCGGGCATTGCCCTGCACATTCAGGACATCCCGTCAGAAAGCATTCTGGATGTTCTTGCCCAGGGGCAAGCGGATCTGGCCATCGGCACCTTCGCCAATGCGCCGGCATGCCAGGTCTACCCCTTGTTGAGCGGGCCGCCGCTGGTATTGGTTCCCAAGCATTTCCCGCTGGCGTCGCAATCCAGCTTGAGCTGGGCCGAGCTGGCCGCGCAGCCGCTGGTCGCGCCCACGCGCGAAAATGCCTTCCGGCAATTCATTGATCGCGGTTTTGCGCAATTGGGGCTGCATCCATCGGTAGTCACCGAGGTGATGCAGCTCAGCACCGTCATCAGTCTGGTGGAGGCGGGTTTTGGCGTTGCGGCGCTGCCGCCGCACTCGGCCCTGGCGCCCGCGGGCAACAAGACGGTTGCACTGACCCTGCGCCAGCCTGACACCGTGCTGGATATTGTCATGGTGCACGACCGTTTCCGCACACCGTCAGCCGCTGTTGAAGCGTTCATGGAGGTGGCGCGCCAGGTCGTGCGTCCAGCTCAGTAATGCGGCGGAATATCATCCCGCAAGTTGGCCGTCCCGGACTGCCCGGGCTCAGCCGCCTGCTCCCGCAACTGGGCCAGCAGTGTGGCCAAGGCCTCGATCTGCCGCTGTTGACGAAACACGGTGTCGTTCAAGGACTCGATCAAGTCTTCGGCAAAGCTGAACTTCACCTCCAGGTCGGTCAGCCTGGCTTCCAGATCCGCGGTTGATTCGCTCATCTTTTTCCCCCATTCAGGCCGTTGATTCAGCCATCGTTTTTTCACGCCTTTCCAGCCGCCTTGCATAACGCTGGGCCAGCACCCCGCTCACCATCAACTGAATCTGGTGAAAGATCATCAGGGGCAGGACCGCCATGCCAATGGCCGCCGATGGCAACAGCACATTGGCCATCGGCACCCCGGTGGCCAGGCTTTTCTTCGATCCGCAGAACAGCACGGCAATTTCGTCTTCAACGTCAAACCCCAAGCGTCTGCTCAGAAAGCGCGACAGCGTCATGGACAGGGCCAGCAGCACGCACAAGGCCAACACCAGCTTCAGCAACAGTTCCCAGGAAAGCTGCCCCCAGATCCCACCCACCACCGCTTCGGAGAAGGCCGTATACACCACGAGCAGGATCGAACCCTGATCCACCACCCGCACCAGCGATTTGCGTTGAGTCATCCACTTGCCGATCCAGCGCCGCGCGTATTGCCCCAACAGGAAAGGCAGCAGCAACTGAGTCATGATTTTCACCACACCTTCCCACGAAATCCCGATCTGCCCGGAAGTGGTCAACAGCAGCGGCACCAGGATGGGCGTAATGAAAATGCCGATCAGGCTGGAACCCGAGGCGCTGCAGATGGCGGCCGGTACGTTGCCGCGCGCGATCGAGGTGAAGGCAATGGCGGACTGTACGGTGGCGGGCAAGGCGCACAGGAACAAAATGCCCAGCACCAGATCATTGGGCAGCCACCAGTTCAAGGCCGGCCGCAGCGCAAGCCCCAGCAGCGGGAACATCACGAACGTGCAGGAGAAGATCAACAGATGCAAACGCCAGTGCATCAGACCGGCTACGGCGGCATCGCGGGAAAGCTTGGCACCGTGAAAGAAGAACAGGAGGGCAATGCCGATGTTTGTTACCCACTTCATGGCCACTGCGCCCTGGCCGCTGACGGGGAGGAAACTGGCCAACAAAACTGTCAGGACGAGGTAAATCGTAAAAGCATCCGGTAAGAATCGACGTAGTGACATAAGATTCATTCAACAAAAGTGCTGCAACAAGAAAGCCTCTATTATGGTCCGCTTTGCACGCAGGACTCAATAACTGTCAACAAGACTCCCCAACCACAACGATTTCCCGGATAATCCCTGCGAACCCGCCTTCTTTTGGAGTTTTGCATGACGTCAACCCCTGACCTCAAGACCCAGCAACAAGCCATCCAGGTGTACTCGTGGCCCACGCCGAATGGGCATAAAGTTCACATCATGCTTGAAGAGTGCAAGCTCGCTTATGAGGCCCACCCGATCAACATCGGCGCGGGTGAACAGTTCACCGAACACTTTTTGTCCATCAGCCCGAACAACAAAATTCCCGCCATCCTGGACCCCAATGGCCCGGATGGCAAGCCGATCTCGCTGTTCGAATCAGGCGCCATTCTGATCTATCTGGCAGGCAAGACCGGGCGTTTCCTCGGCAAGACGGACCGGGATCGCTTCAATGTGCTGCAATGGTTGATGTTCCAGATGGGCGGCATCGGCCCGATGCTGGGCCAAGCGCATCACTTCAGGCTTTATGCGCCGGAGCGTATTGATTACGCCATCAATCGCTATACACGGGAAGCGCAGCGCTTGTATGCGGTGCTTGACAAACAGCTCGGCAAACATGAGTTCCTGACCGGCCGCCAGTACACGATTGCTGATATATCAACCTTCCCCTGGATCCGCTCCCACGCCAACCAAGGGGTGGAGCTGGCGGACTTTCCGAACGTCCAGCGCTGGTTTGACACCATTTCAAGCCGCGCCGCCGTACAGCGCGGCTTGCAGGTGCTGGCCGAATACCGCAAGCCGCACGACCCCGCCGCGAAGGAGTTTCTATTCGGCGCCAAACAGTATCAACGCCGTTGAACGGCCTTCCCATATTGTGCTGAAGCGTGTGTCGGCTAAGCCGACTGATAGCTCGCCAGCATGAGGCTGGCAAGGGCTGGGCGGCCATAAAACCAGCCTTGCCCGTAATCAATGCCCAGTTCATCCAGGATCTCGGCCATTTCGCGCGTTTCAATCCCTTCCGCCAAGACTTCGCAGCCCAAGCCGTGCAGCATGGCAACCGTCGTGCGCAGCTCCTCCAATAGCGCGGGCTGTCGGCCAAGGGCGTTGACAATGGTGATGCACAGTTTGACCACGTCGGGCCGCATGGCCTGCGCGGCTTGCAAATCGGCAAAGCCGCAGCCCGCATCATCCAGTGCCAGGCGCGCGCCCGCTTGACGCAGACGTGCCAGGAGCGGCGCCAGCTCTCCAACCCGGTTCAAGGGCAGACGCTCCGTCAGCTCGACCAATATCCCCGGACGCGCCAAGCGCTCCACAACCGTCGGCAGAGCCAGCGTCCGCGCGGAAACATTGATGCTCAACAGCAGCTCAGCCGGTAGGCGGTCCCGCCACGCCAGTGCGGCATTGATGCAGGCCAGTTCAAGCGCAGGCTCCAGGCCGCAGCGGCGGGCAATGCCGAATAAGCGGTCGGCCGTTTCCAGCGTGCTGCCTGCCGGGCCGCGCGCAAGCGCCTCAAAGCCGATCAATGCCCCATCCGACAAACGCAGCAAAGGCTGAAGAAATACTCTCAACCCAGTACCGCCAAGCAGACTGCGCAAGGCTTGCGCGTCATCGGCGCTGACCCTCGGACACACTTGGACCCTGGCCGCGAACGCGTCCGCCACCGAACACGTGGCATCAGCGGGCAGCAACGCGGCTTCCAGTTTCGCCATGCTTGCGCTGGCAAAGCCGAAAACCTCATGCGCAATCTCGGCAAGCGCCCCATCCAGCGACTCCTGGATCGTGGACGCCAACTCCAGAATGCAGCGGTCCCTGCCCCGCGCGACAGGTGAAGGTCCATCGCCACAGGCCCGGCTCAGGCGACGTGCCAAGCAAGACGGTAATGCGCGGATGATCCAGCACCGTACTGACGGCTGGCGGCAGCGCTTTGTCCAGATAAGTCAGCACCGCCGTGGTGACTGTGCGCCCCATCGAGTCGCGCAAGGCTTGCAAGCCGCCCAGGCGCACGATGAGGCAATGCGTTTTCATGGAATCGTTCATGCAATCCGAAAACGCTGAACTTCCCGCTCCAGCTCCTTGGTCATGCTGTCCAGGCTCTGTGTTGCGCGCGTGTTGCTTTCGGTGACTTCGGAGGTTGCCCGCGACATCACTGAAGCCCGTTCGGCATAACTGGCCACCTCCGCAATGGCCAGCACCTGTTTTTCTGTCGTGCGGGCAATGTCGCGCACATTCTCAAGGGACGCATCCGCCTGGGTATGAATTTCATCAAGCCTGGCGGCGGCCTGGTGCACCAGTTCAAGACCATGCTCCACTTGCGGACCGGTGTTTTGCATCGCCGTCACTACGTCGCGGGTTTCGTTCTGGATCAGCACGATCATTTGCGCAATCTCGCCGGTGGCTTCCTGCGTGCGTTGCGCCAACTTGCGCACTTCGTCGGCCACCACGGCAAACCCGCGTCCGTTCTCGCCCGCGCGGGCCGCCTCGATGGCGGCGTTGAGGGCCAGCAAATTGGTCTGGTCCGCGATTTCCCGAATCGCGCCCGCAATCCCGGAGATATCTTCTGAACGCCGCTGCAATTCATTGACCTGTTCGGAAGACGCCGCCACTGTCCGCGCCACCGCGCCCATTTCGTTGGCCACTTCGCGCACCAGCGCCACGCCGCTTGCGGACAGCTCCGAGGTTTTTTCGGAGTTGGCCTCCGTGTGGCGCGTGATTTGAGAGACTTCACGAACGCTCTGCGTGATCTGCTCAAGATGCGCGGCGGCTGTACTGGCTATCGTGTTCTGTTCCTCGGTGGCGTGCAGCACTTGCCGCGAAGCACCTTCCAACTGCTCGATCTGCGCACCAATGTCATGGCTGGTGGCCGCAATCAGTCTCACCATCTCGCGCAGCTTGGTCTGCATATTGCCCACCGCCGCAAAAATGCTGTCCGGGTATTTCGTCCGGGTATCAACGCTGAGATCGCCCTGGGCAACACGCCGCACCAGCGCCACCACTTCGGACGGCTCGCCGCCCAGGCTGCGCAGCAGATAGCGCGTGATCCGCAGGGCCACGAACCCGCCAATCAAAATGGCAATGGCGCAAGCCAGAACCATCAGCGTGGAGAAGCCTTCCGCGGTTTCTCGCGTGGTCACGGTTTCCTGCCGGCTCTTGCGTTCCTGCCAGTCAATATAGCGATTGATGGCTTCCAGCCAGTCGGTAAAGGCCGGACGCGCCTGCTGCGTCAGTGTTGCCAGCTGCTCGGCGCGGTTCCCGCCGTAATGGGATTTCATCATGCGATCAAGCAGGGGCAGTGTTCGCTGCTCAATGGCCTTGATGTCATCAAGCAACTGGCGTTCCTCGGCATTGCCTGCTTGTTCCGCCGCGTAAATAGCGTCAAGCCGCTCCGCCGCTTCCGCGTACTGCGCCGTCAGGTTTTGAATGGTGGTCAGCGTCCGCTGCAGCTCACCCATATTGTCCAGCAGGACCAGATCACGAAAGGCGATGGCCCGGTCATGCACGCTGCCCCGGAAGTTGATTGCCTGTCTTTGCTTGACGGTGTTTACATCGACAATCTCGGTCAGGGTCGAGTTGATCAAGCCCACCCGCAACACGGCAAGCACGGCAACAGCAATCATCAACACAAGCAGCAGACCAAAACCTGAGACCAGCTGAGTTCTTATGCGCATTTCTCTCTCTAATGGGTGAGGGGTAAGGGAGCCGCGTTTGGGCGCAGAACCAGCCATCCCGGCGTTTGAATCGCCCGGACAAGAAGGGTCGGCCATGCTGTTTATTATGATGTTCACACGTCCCGTATTTCTCATTGTTACAGAAATAGGACGGGCCGATCAACCGAAGTCGTTAGCACACCAACGGAAAAAAACGGATGTGTTGTTTCTGCCGTTAATGAAAAACGCCGGCCCAAGGCCGGCGTCAAACACAGCAAGGCTGGACCCGTGCATCGGCCCGGGACTCACTTGCATGAACAAGAACGTGAACGTGAATGAATCAAGGCTTCAGGCGATGAAGCGCAACAGCAACGGCCCCACCCATGGCGCGGTTGCACAGACCAGAATCCCGCTGAAAATCATCATCAGGCTGGCCACCACACCCGCTTCCTCCTTGATCTGCCGGGCCCGTGCCGTGCCCTGCGCATGGGCGGCGCCGCCATAGGCCGCGCCGCGCACGCTATCGGTCAC
>JBAYOI010000047.1:0-13223 GCA_041678365.1 Pigmentiphaga sp.
GGTGCTCAAAACAGACAGGGCTGTAGGTTAGAATCTAGGTTCGTTGAACTTTTGAGCCGTGATGGAGGGGTCCATCCATGACGGCTTCCCCACAGGCTTATGCCCACACAGACACTTTCAGACGTGTCCAGCCCAGAGGCCGTGCTGTCATTCCATGACGTCACGGTCGGCTACGGCAATCGCATCATCTTGCAGTCCATCACGATGCAGGTAAAGCGCGGACAGGTCGTGGCGGTGATCGGCGGGTCCGGCTCGGGTAAAACCACCTTGCTGCGCGCGGCCACTGGCCAGATTCCGATCCAACAAGGCGAGTTGAGCGCTTTTGGCCAGCCCTTGGACACGCACGACTCCCGCCGCCTGTATGAGCAGCGCCAGCGCATGGGCGTGCTGTTTCAACAAGGGGCCCTGTTCACGGATCTGGACGTCTTTGAGAATGTGGCGTTTCCGCTGCGCGAGCATGCGCAACTGTCCGAGTCCGAGGTACGGGAACGGGTGCTGTCCAAGCTGCAGGACGTGGGCCTGCGCGGCGCCGCGCACCTGAAAACCTCCGAGATATCCGGCGGCATGGCGCGCCGCGTGGCGCTGGCCCGCGCCATTGTGCTGGAGCCGGAACTGATTTTCTATGACGAGCCGTTTGCCGGGCTGGATCCGATCTCGCTGGGCGTGATCGCCCAATTGATCCGTTCCATGAGCCAGACCCTCGGCTGCGGCGCGCTGCTGATCACCCACGATCTGGAAGAAAGCTTCGCGATTGCGGATCAGGTCTATCTGCTTGGCAGGGGGTCGCTGGTGGCAGCCGGCACGCCGCAAGCGTTGCAGGCTTCCACGGACCCCTTCGTCGTGCAGTTCCTGAAAGGACAGCCGGATGGCCCGGTGGCCTTCCACTACCCTGAAACCGCCGCCTTCCAGGAATGGTTGGCCCGTCAGCAAGGAGGGCAATCCTGATGGTCGCTTGGTTGGGTGCAATTGGGGCGGCAACCCGTTCCTCGCTGGTCGGTCTGGGCAGCTTTGCGCGTTTCTTCGGACTGATGCTGGCGCGCTCGGGCGCGGCCTTGCGCCGTCCGGGGCTGGTCGTGCAGCAAGTCCACTACATCGGTAATTTTTCGCTGGTCATCATTCTGGTGTCCGGCATGTTCGTCGGTTTCGTGCTGGGTTTGCAGGGCTATTACACGCTGCAGCGCTATGGCTCGGAAGAGGCGCTGGGCCTGCTGGTGGCGCTGTCGCTGGTGCGCGAGCTGGGGCCGGTGGTCACGGCCCTGCTGTTCGCCGGACGGGCGGGCACGTCGCTGACCGCGGAAATCGGCCTGATGAAGGCCGGTGAGCAGCTGGCGGCCATGGAAGTCATGGCGGTGGACCCGGTGCGCCGGGTGCTGGTGCCGCGTTTTTGGGCCGGCATCATTGCCATGCCGCTGCTGGCCGCGCTGTTCTCGATGGTCGGGATCCTGGGCGGCTGGGGGGTTGGCGTGTTGATGATCGGCGTGGATGAGGGCGCGTTCTGGTCGCAGATGCAGAACGGCGTGGACTTTGTCGATGACATCCTCAATGGCGTGATCAAAAGTGTGGTGTTTGGTGTGGCGGTCACCTTGATCGCTCTCTACCAAGGCTATTCAGCCCGGCCAACGCCCGAAGGGGTGTCGCGGGCAACCACGCGGACCGTGGTGCTGGGCTCGCTGACCGTGCTGGGCCTGGATTTCCTGCTGACCGCGTTGATGTTCAGCTGAACCTAATATTGATGGATGGGCATATCTGCCAGGCAGATGCCGGAGGAAAATAACGATGTCCCGAGATAAAGTTGATGTGTGGGTCGGTCTGTTTGTGGTGCTGGGTGCCATTGCATTGGTGTTCCTGGCGCTGAAAGCGGCCAACCTCGGCACCTTCTCAATGGGCTCCACGTACAGCCTGACCGCGCGGTTTGATAACATTGGCGGCCTCAAGGTCCGCGCGCCGATCAAAAGCGCGGGCGTGGTGGTGGGCCGCGTGTCGGCCATCGGCTTTGATGACCAGATGTACCAGGGCATCGTGACGCTCGATATCCAAAGCCAGTATGTGTTCCCCACGGACAGTTCAGCCAAGATCCTGACCTCCGGATTGTTGGGTGAGCAGTACATCGGCCTGGAACCGGGCGGGGAAGAAGAGAATTTTGCTGACGGCAATACGATTCGTTACACGCAGAGCGCCGTGGTACTTGAAAATCTGATCAGTCAGTTCCTGTATGGCAAAGCGGCTGAGGGCGCGTCCGCGCCAGCCAGCAATTAAGTGAACATCATGATAAAAAAACTGTTGGCGCCTGCTGTCCTGGCGGCGGTACTGAGCGGTTGCGCAAGTACCTCGACCACGGGCCAGGCCAATAACAACGACCCGTTTGAAGGGTTCAACCGCAGCATGTTCCGGTTCAACGAATCCGTTGACCGTGCCGTGCTGAAGCCCGTGGCGCAAGGCTACGTGGACGTGGTGCCGGAAGGCGCGCGCAGCTGTATTGGCAATATGTTCGGGAACCTCGGCGACGTCTGGTCCATGATGAATATGTTCCTGCAGAACCGGGCGCCGGACGGCATCAACTCGATGTTCCGCGTGTTGTTCAACTCGACCTTGGGCGTGTTTGGCTGCTTTGACCTGGCCGCGCAAAACGGTTTGCCGCGCAACAAGGCCGATTTCGGCCAGACCCTGGGCGTCTGGGGCGTTGGCTCGGGCCCGTATCTGGTGCTGCCGCTGCTGGGACCCAGTACGATCCGGGATACCGCTGGCCTGGCCGGTGATTTTGTTTTCGACCCGGTGTCCATTGGCCAGATCAATGACCACGCCACCCGTTACGGCTTGTATGGGCTGAAGTTCACGGATAAGCGGGCGCAGTATCTGGGCGCTGAAACTTTCCTGTATGACGTCTCGCTCGATCCCTACGCTTTCACGCGGGATGCCTACTTGCAGCGGCGCGCCAGCCTGATCCGGACCGGCCGCGAGATGGACGATGACGAGGCTTCCCTGCCTGTCTACGAGGATCCCGATGATGAACCTGCGCCTGTCCCGGCGGCGCAGTAAATGGTGTTATTGATTAGGTAAATTGATGAAGCGTTTGATGTTGAGCGTATCGAGTGCGATGCGCAGTGCCGTAATCGGTTTGTTCGCGGTGATGATGGTGGCCGGTGCTGCGCCCGCGCGGGCGCAGGCCACGCCCGAGGCCTTGATCGAGCAGGTCGGCAGTCAGCTGTTGAAGATCGTCAAGACGGATACGGCGGTGCAGCGGGGCGAATTGCCCGCCCTGCTGAAGGTTGTTGATGAAAACGTGCTGCCGTATGTGGACTTTGAAAAAACCACGCGGCTGGCGGCGGGCCGCCATTGGCGCCAGGCCACGGAGGCGCAGCGCCAGAGCCTGATTAATGAGTTCCGCATGACCTTGGTGCGCACTTACAGCGGCGCGGTCTCGCAGGTCAAGCAGGATACCCGCATCGAGCTGCGCCCGGCGCGCTATGCGGCGGACGCCACGGACGTCGTGGTCCGCACGCAGATCCTGCAGAGCGCGGGCGAACCCATACAGGTTGATTACCGCCTGGAGAAACAATCCCAGGGGTGGAAGATTTACGATGTGAACGTGATGGGCATCTGGCTGATTGAGAACTACCGCAATCAGTTCTCCCAGGAAATCGGCCAGCACGGGTTTGACGGCCTGATCAAGTCCTTGGCCACCCGCAACCAGTCCTTCGCGCAAGCACGTTGAGCGGCGCCACTGCCGTCTGCGTTTTAGGTGAATCGGTGGGCAACGCCTATAATCAGGGGTTACCTTCCGACTCATGAACGCTGCGCAACTGAGCGTTCCTTAACCAACGGTCTGTCCTGCCATGTCAACCGCTGTTCGAATCGATAGCGTTTCGAAAATCTATTCTGCTTCGCCAAGTGTGTTGCAGCGCGTCTTTTCGTCTCGATCCGCCTCAGGTTTCCAAGCCCTCCGTGACGTATCGCTGGACATCCAGCATGGCGAGTTCTTTGGCCTGCTTGGCCCGAACGGCGCGGGCAAGACCTCGCTGATCTCCATTCTGGCCGGTCTGTCCAAGCCGACCACGGGACGGGTCACCGTCTGTGGATTCGATGTCCAGAGCCAGTACCGCGAAGCACGGCGGGCCTTGGGCGTCGTGCCGCAGGAACTGGTGTTCGATCCTTTCTTCACGGTGCGTGAGACCCTGCGCTTGCAGTCCGGCTACTTCGGCTTGCGCCGCAATGATGACTGGATTGATGAAGTGCTTGAAAATCTCGGCCTGTCCAGCAAGGCCGAGACCAATATGCGCGCCTTGTCCGGCGGCATGAAGCGCCGCGTGCTGGTCGCCCAGGCCCTGGTCCATCGTCCGCCGGTGATCGTGCTGGATGAGCCCACGGCCGGCGTTGACGTGGATTTGCGGCGCACGCTGTGGCATTTCATTTCGCGCCTCAACCGCCAGGGCCACACGATTTTGCTGACCACCCATTATCTGGAAGAAGCGGAAGAGCTGTGCGGGCGGATCGCCATGCTGAAGGCCGGCCAGGTTGTTGCACTGGACTCAACGCGCGCCATCCTGTCCAAGGTGGGCGGCACGCGGCTGATCCTGCAGCTTGACCAGCCCTGGAAGAAGCAGGCCTCGGCGGCGCTGGATGCGCTCCACATCGAGTCGGCGGACAACCGGCTCGTGTTGCGCCTGGAGCGCAGCCTGGATCTGGAGCCGGTGCTGGCCCAAGTCAGGGCGGCCGGTTATTCCATCGTTGATCTGGAGGTGGCGCCTGCTGACCTGGAAGATGCCTTCCTGAACATCATGCACCAGACCCCCAACGTTGTGCAGGAGCTCGCATGACCCCGACCCCCCTACAGCCTCAGCTGAACACCGGTTCAGGCTTTACCACGCTGTTCCGCAAGGAAGTCTCGCGTTTCGCCAAGGTCGGGTTCCAGACGGTGGCGGCACCGGTTGTGACCGCCTTGCTGTACCTGCTGATTTTTGCGCATGTGCTGGAAGGCCGGGTGATGGTCTACAGCAGCATTGTCTATACGGCCTTCCTGATTCCGGGCCTGATGATGATGAGCATGTTGCAGAACTCGTTCGCCAATGCCTCGTCGTCGCTGGTGCAGAGCCGCATGACCGGCAACCTGGTATTCATCCTGCTGCCGCCGTTCACGCACTGGGAGATTTTTGGCGCCTACGTGCTGGCCGCGGTGGCGCGGGGCCTGACGGTTGGCGCGGCCATTTACGTGGTTTCGCTGTTCTTCGTTGACGTTCCGCTGACCCACCCGTTGTGGATTGTTGTTTTCGCGGTGCTGGGCACGGGGATCATGGCGTCTCTGGGTATTATTGCAGGGTTGTGGGCGGAAAAATTCGATCAGATGGCCGCGTTTCAGAACTTCCTGATCATGCCCGCCACCTTCCTGTCCGGCGTGTTCTATTCCATTCACTCTTTGCCGTCGTTCTGGCTGGCCGTCTCGCACTGGAACCCGATTTTCTACACCATCGACGGTTTCCGATACGGTTTTTTCGGGGTGTCGGACGTGTCCCCGTGGCAAAGCCTGGCCGTCGTTGGCTTCACCTTCCTGCTCATGGCGTTTGCGGCATTGCGTCTGATCAGGATCGGATACAAAGTACGATTTTAAGAAAAGATGAGTTCAGTTCTCCCTACCCCCGAGCAAGTCAAACAATACATTGCGGCAGGCTTGCCCTGTGAGCACCTGGAAGTCGTTGGCGATGGTCAGCATTTTGAAGCCCTGATCGTCAGCGAGGCCTTTGAAGGCAAGCGCCTGGTCGCCCGGCATCAACTGGTCTATGGCGCGCTGGGTGATCGCATGCGCGCGGAAATCCATGCGCTGTCAATGAAAACCCTGACTCCCTCCGAGTATAAGGCGGACTGAGCCCATGGACAAACTACGGATAGTCGGCGGCCAGCCGCTACGCGGCGAGGTGTCGATCTCGGGCGCGAAGAACGCGGCGTTGCCGTGCTTGTGCGCGGCCTTGCTGAGCGCCGAACCCGTCACGCTGACCAATGTGCCGCAGCTCAAGGATATCGGCACCACCCTGAAGCTGCTGCAACAGCTGGGGGTGCGCATCGAGCGCGACGGCGAACGGGTGACGCTCGATGCGTCCGGCGTCAGTTCACGCGAAGCGCCGTACGAGCTGGTGAAAACCATGCGCGCCTCGATCCTCGTGCTCGGCCCGCTGCTTGCCCGGTTCGGTGAAGCGCGGGTGAGCCTGCCCGGCGGCTGCGCCATCGGCCAGCGCCCGGTGGATCAGCACATCAAGGGCCTGGCGCTGATGGGCGCGGACATCCGGATCGAACACGGTTTCGTCGTCGCGCGCGCCACCCGGCTCAAGGGCGCCACCATCCGCACTGACATGGTCACCGTCACCGGCACGGAGAACCTGCTGATGGCGGCGGTGCTGGCGGACGGTGTGACGGTGCTGGAAAATGCCGCGCGCGAGCCCGAGGTGGTGGACCTGGCCAATATGCTGATTGCCATGGGTGCGCGGATCAGCGGCCAGGGCACGGACCGGATCGTGATCGAGGGCGTCGAGTCGCTGCGCGCGGCCGAACACCGGGTCATGCCGGACCGGATCGAGGCCGGCACCTTTTTGTGCGCGGTTGGCGCAACAGGCGGAGATATCACCTTGCGCCAGGTTGATCCGGCCACCATGGGCGCCACGCTGGACAAGCTGCGCGAAGCGGGACTGCGCATCGCCTGCGGCGAGGACTGGATCCAGGCGAGCATGGCGGGACGGCCGAAAGCCGTGGATTTCCGCACCCAGGAGTATCCGGGCTTCGCCACCGACATGCAGGCGCAGTTGATGGCGCTGAACGTTATTGCCGACGGCACCGCGGTGATTGCCGAAACGATTTTCGAGAACCGCTTCATGCACGTCCAGGAGTTGCGCCGCCTGGGCGCGGACATCGACATCGAGGGCCATACCGCCATTGTGCGCGGCGTGCCAAAGCTGTCCGGCGCAACCGTCATGGCCACGGACCTGCGCGCCTCCGCGGGGCTGGTGATTGCCGGGCTGGTTGCGGAAGGAGAAACCTTGGTCGATCGCATCTATCATCTGGACCGCGGTTATGAAAACATGGAACACAAGCTCAAACAGCTTGGCGCCGTCATTGAGCGCGTTGCAGGGGGAGTCTGAATGAGTGCCGTTACCTCATCGCGCCCGAGCGCGCCCATTACGCTGGCCTTGTCGAAGGGGCGCATTTTTGATGAAACCCTGCCCTTGCTGGCCGAGGCGGGCATCACCGTCACGGAAAATCCGGAGAAATCGCGCAAGCTGATTTTGCCGACCAGTGATCCGGGTGTGCAAATCATCATTGTAAGAGCGTCAGACGTCCCCACCTATGTACAGTATGGGGCGGCGGATCTGGGCGTGGCGGGCAAGGACGTGCTGATCGAGCATGCCGCGCAGCATCCGGGCGGCCTGTATCAGCCGCTGGATTTGCGGATCGGCAAGTGCCGCCTGTGTGTGGCGGTGCCGCATGGCTTTGATTATGAGTCGGCGGTGCGCCAGGGCGCCCGCTTGCGGGTCGCCACCAAGTACGTGTCGGCGGCGCGCGATCACTTTGCCGCAAAAGGGGTCCACGTCGACCTGATCAAGCTGTATGGCTCAATGGAGCTGGCGCCGCTGGTGGGCTTGGCGGATGTGATCGTGGATCTGGTGTCAACCGGGGGGACCCTCCGGGCGAACAACCTGACCGCCGTTGAAGACATCATGACGATCTCTTCGCGGCTGGTCGTTAACCAGGCTGCCTTGAAAATGCGCCAAGAGCGCTTGCAGCCACTGATTGACGCATTTACCCGCGCCAGTCAGGCCATGCCGGACTAGGCCCTTAACGAAGGACGTTTTATGTCGCTGATCAACCGACTGGATTCCCGCAGCAATGATTTCCGCGCGCAGCTCAAGGCGCTGCTCGCCTTCGATGCGTCGGAGGATGCATCCATTGAACATGCCGTGACCGACATCCTGGCCGATGTGCGCTCGCGCGGTGATGCGGCGGTGCTGGAATACACGCGCCGTTTTGACCGGGTGACGGCGGACGCCATCGAGGCGCTGGAAATCCCGCGCCAGGAATGGGAAGCGGCGCTGGCCAGTCTTCCCGGCGAACAGCGCCAGGCGCTGGAATTCGCGGCCAGGCGCATCCGCGCCTACCATGAGCGTCAGCGCCAGGACACCTGGACCTACACGGAAGCCGACGGCACGGTGCTGGGGCAGAAAATCACGCCGCTTGACCGCGTCGGCCTGTACGTGCCGGGCGGCAAGGCGGCCTATCCGTCCTCGCTGCTGATGAACGCCATCCCCGCCAAGGTGGCGGGCGTGCGGGAAGTGGTGATGGTTACGCCCACGCCGGATGGCCTGCGCAATCCGCTCGTGCTTGCCGCCGCGGCCATTGCGGGCGTGGATCGCGCGATTGCGATTGGCGGCGCGCAGGCGGTCGGCGCCCTGGCCTATGGCACGGAAACGCTGCCGCCCGTGGACAAGATCGTTGGCCCGGGCAATGCCTATGTGGCGGCGGCCAAGCGGCGCGTGTTCGGCACGGTCGGCATTGACATGATCGCCGGACCGAGCGAAATCCTGGTGATTGCCGACGGCACGACGCCCGCGGAATGGATTGCGATGGACCTGTTCTCGCAGGCCGAGCATGATGAGCTTGCCCAGTCCATTCTGCTGTGTCCGGACGCCAGCTATCTGAATGAAGTCGAGGCCCAGATCGAGCGCCTGCTGCCGACCATGGAGCGCGAGGCGATCCTGCGCAAGAGCCTGAAGGACCGCGGCGCGCTGATCCTGGTGCGGTCCATGGAAGAAGCCTGTGAGATTTCGAACCATATCGCACCCGAGCACTTGGAAGTCTCTACGCAGGAACCCGAGCGCTGGGTTGAGCTGATCAAGCACGCGGGCGCCATTTTCATGGGGCCCTACACCTCCGAGTCGCTGGGCGACTACTGCGCCGGACCGAACCACGTGTTGCCCACCTCGCGCACGGCGCGCTTTTCCTCACCCTTGGGTGTTTATGACTTTCAGAAGCGTTCGAGCCTGATCAAGGTCTCGAAGGCAGGCGCCCATACCCTGGGTGCCGTCGCCGCCGCGCTGGCTTATGGCGAAGGCTTGCAAGCCCACGCCCGCAGCGCGGAATACCGGCTTACCGCGGCTTCTGATTGATTAACCTTTGCATAGCCATTCGCTTGCAGCATTGATATTTCGGAATTGACCATGCGTACCGCTGAAATTACCCGCAACACGAACGAAACCCGGATCCGGGTTGCCGTGAACCTGGATGGGACGGGTAAACAAAACCTGAAAACAGGGGTCCCGTTCTTCGACCACATGCTTGACCAGATCGTGCGCCACGGCCTGATCGATCTGGACATCGAAGCGGATGGCGACGTGCACATTGATGACCACCACACCGTCGAAGACGTCGGCATCACGCTGGGCCAGGCTTTTGCCAAAGCCGTTGGCAACAAGGCGGGCATTCGCCGCTACGGCCATGCCTACGTGCCGCTGGACGAATCGCTGTCGCGCGTCGTGATCGATTTCTCCGGCCGTCCGGGACTGTATTATCACGTCCCGTATACCCGCGCGCGCATTGGCCAGTTCGACGTCGACCTGGCCCGCGAATTCTTCCAGGGCTTTGTGAACCACGCCAACGTGACGGTGCACATTGACAACCTGCGCGGCGAAAACGCGCACCACCAGTGCGAAACGGTGTTCAAGGCCTTCGGCCGGGCGCTGAGGATGGCGCTGGAAGAAGATCCGCGCGCGGCCGGGACGATTCCTTCCACGAAGGGAGTGCTGTAATCATGCCGACCATTGCCATCGTTGACTATGGCATGGGTAATCTGTATTCAGTGGCGCGCGCGATGCAGCACGTTGCGCCGGATGCCACGGTCAAGATTTGCCAGCGCGCTGAAGAAGTTCGCGCCGCTGACCGGGTGGTTTTCCCCGGGCAGGGCGCGATGCGCGACTGCATGCATTTTCTTGACGCGTCCGGCCTGCGCGAGGCGGTGATCGAGGCGTCGCGGACCAAGCCCTTGCTGGGCGTGTGCGTGGGAGAGCAGATGCTCTTTGAGCGCAGCGAAGAAGGGCCCTCGCAAGGGCTGGGCATCTTCGCGGG
Organism: Pigmentiphaga sp.; assembly: GCA_041678365.1. Classification (GTDB taxonomy): domain Bacteria; phylum Pseudomonadota; class Gammaproteobacteria; order Burkholderiales; family Burkholderiaceae_B; genus Pigmentiphaga. The sequence continues at coordinate 10,099 of JBAYOI010000047.1, forward strand.
AGAAGTCCGCCGTTTTGCCGGTCCCGCCTTTGAGACGGCGCCCCGGCTGAAGGTGCCGCACATGGGCTGGAACCAGGTGCGCTTCACGCAGGATCATCCGGTCTGGGCGGGTATTCCCGACAACAGCTACTTCTATTTTGTGCACAGTTACTACGCTGACCCCGCTGATCCGGCGTTGATCGCAGCTGTCACGGATTATGGGCTAACCTTTACCTGTGCGGTTGCCAAAGATAATATCTTTGCAACGCAGTTTCACCCGGAAAAAAGCGCAAGCATCGGCTTGCGCCTCTACCAGAACTTCGTTCATTGGAACCCTTAACGTACACGGGTATTGCTGTTTTTGCCTGTCTGTTCGCTTCACGACCCGAAAAACGCTGATTCGCCATGCTTCTTATTCCTGCGATTGATTTAAAAGACGGTCGTTGTGTCCGCCTGCGCCAAGGCGACCTAGACGACGCCACGATTTTTTCCGAAGAACCCGCCGAAATGGCCAGCCACTGGCTGGATCTCGGCGCCCGCCGCCTGCACCTGGTGGACTTGAACGGCGCCGTGGCGGGCAAGCCGAAGAACGAGTCCTCGATCCGCGCCATCATCGATGCCATGGGCGATGAAATCCCGGTACAGATCGGTGGCGGCATCCGTGATCTCGACACCATTGAGAACTACCTGGACAACGGCATCAGCTACGTCATCATCGGCACGGCGGCGGTCAAGAACCCCGGTTTCCTGCGCGATGCATGCAGCGCCTTCCCGGGCCAGATCATCGTTGGCCTGGATGCCAAGGATGGCAAGGTCGCCACGGACGGCTGGAGCAAGCTGACCGGCCATGACGTCATCGAGCTGGCCAAGAAGTTCGAGGACTACGGCTGTTCATCCATCATTTACACCGATATCGGCCGTGACGGCATGTTGTCGGGCGTCAACATTGAAGCCACGGTCCGCTTGGCGCAAAGCGTGCGCATTCCGGTCATTGCGTCGGGCGGCATCGCCAACATCGATGACATCATTGCGCTGTGCGAAGTCGAGTCCGAAGGGGTCGAAGGCGCCATTCTGGGCCGCAGCATCTATGAAGGCACGCTGGACTTCCAGGAAGCCCAGCAGCGCGCCGACGAGCTGGGGGAAGCGTGAGCACGTCCTCCTCGTCGTTGACCCGACGCATCATTCCCTGCCTTGACGTCACCGCGGGCCGGGTCGTCAAGGGCGTCAACTTCGTCAATCTGGTCGATGCCGGCGATCCGGTTGAAATCGCGCGCCGCTATGACCAGCAGGGCGCGGATGAACTGACCTTTCTTGATATCACCGCCACCTCTGATCAGCGCGACATCATCCTGTCCGTGATCGAGCAAGTGGCTTCGGAAGTGTTCATTCCACTGACCGTGGGCGGCGGCGTGCGCCAGGTCGCTGACGTCCGGCGATTGCTGAACGCGGGTGCGGACAAGGTCGGCATCAATACCTCCGCCGTGACCAACCCGGGCCTGGTGCGCGAAGCGGCGGACCGCCACGGCGCCCAGTGCATCGTGGTGGCGATCGACGCAAAACGGGTGTCCGCGCCGGGCGAAGCACCGCGCTGGAAAGTGTTCACGCACGGCGGCCGCACGGCCACCGGCCTGGACGTGATCGAGTGGGCGGGCCGGATGGCCGCTGACGGCGCCGGTGAAATCTTGCTGACCAGCATGGACAAGGACGGCACCCGCAGCGGTTTTGACCTGGAACTGACCGCGGCGGTGGCCGAGGCCGTCAGCATCCCCGTCATCGCGTCCGGCGGCGTCGGTTCGCTGCAAGACCTGGCGGATGGCGTTACCATTGGTAAAGCGGATGCGGTATTGGCCGCCAGTATCTTCCACTATGGCCAGCACACGGTGCAGGAAGCCAAGGCCTATATGGCGGAGCGCGGCATTCCGGTCCGCCTGGACCGCGCATGACCGCCGCGGACCTTGCCTGGCTGGATCAGGTCAAGTTTGACGAACAGGGCCTGGTGCCGGGCATTGCCCAGGACGCGGAATCCGGCAAGGTGGTGATGTTTGCCTACATGAACCGGGAATCCTTGCTGGAAACGGTCAAGACCGGCAATGCCACGTACTGGTCGCGTTCGCGCAACAAGCTGTGGCGCAAGGGCGAAGAATCCGGACACGTGCAGCGCATCCAGGAGCTGCGGCTCGATTGCGACGGCGACGTCATCCTGATGCGGATCGAGCAGGTGGGCGGCATTGCCTGCCATACCGGGCGCGAGCGCTGTTTCTACAACCGGCTGGAGCAGCGGGACGGCGTCTGGCGGTGGGTCGTGACCGATCCGGTGTTGAAAGATCCTGAGAGCATTTATCGATGAGTGAGATCCTGAGCCGCATCGCTGACGTCATTGCCACGCGCAACCCGGAGCGCGGCGGCGATCCGGCCTCGTCCTATGTGGCCAAGCTGCTGAACAAAGGCCCGGACGGTTTTCTGAAGAAAATCGGCGAGGAAGCCACGGAAACGGTCTTGGCGGCCAAAGACGCCGCGCCGGAAAAAATCATCTACGAGACGGCGGATCTCTGGTTTCATTGCCTCGTCATGCTGGAGTATTACAATTTGCGTCCCGAACAGGTCCTGGCCGAGCTTGCAAGACGCGAAGGCCTGTCCGGACTTGAAGAAAAAGCCTCCAGGAAGGAGTAGTTTTTCGCATGAGCAACTGTATTTTTTGCAAGATCGTCCAGGGAGAGATTCCTTCTCGCAAAGTGTTCGAGAACGATGAGCTGTACGCGTTCCACGACATCAACCCTGCAGCGCCGGTTCATTTCATGATCATTCCAAAGCGCCACATCACGTCCATGCAGGACGTGACCGAGGCCGATGCGGAACTGTTGGGTAAAATGACGGTACTGGCTCCCAAACTGGCGGAAGAACAAGGGTGTACGCCTGGTCCGGAAGGGGGGTTCCGACTTGTCATCAATACCGGTGCGGAAGGCGGGCAAGAAGTGCCGCACTTGCATTTGCACGTCCTGGGCGGCCCTCGTCCCTGGAGGCGTCAGGGTATTGGGTTCTAATGTAGACTAACCGCCTGCGGGCGCGGAGTATGGTATGGGTAGCTTTAGCATTTGGCACTGGCTGGTTGTGCTGGCAATTGTGGTTCTGGTCTTTGGCACCAAGAA
>JBAYOI010000048.1:0-13126 GCA_041678365.1 Pigmentiphaga sp.
CGTTTGCGCTGGCCTCTGGCCTGATCAGCGGCACAGCAAGCGCGGCGACTTATCCCGACAAACCGGTCAGGCTCATTGTCCCCTTCTCGCCGGGCGGCCCCACGGACACGGTATGCCGACTGGTTGCCACCAAACTCTCGTCAGTGCTTGGACAAACCGTTGTGGTTGACAACCGCGATGGCGCGGGCGGCGCGATCGGCGCCCGCGCGGCGGCGGCAGCGGCTCCCGATGGATACACGATTTTTTGCGCAAGCACGAGCACGCTGGCCATTCTTCCCGCCGTCAAGAAAAATCTCGGCTATGACCCGGTGCAGTCATTCAGCCCGATCGCGCTGATTGGCTCCTCGCCGCTGGTCATGGTTGTCAACAACAAGCACCAATTCAAGACCGCGGCTGACCTCGTCAAGTTTGCCAAGAGCAAGCCCGGCGCACTGAATTACGGCTCAGCGGGCGTCGGGACGCCTCCTCATCTTGCGGGCGAACTGTTCAAGTCGGTCACGGGGACCGACATCATGCATATTCCCTACAAGGGAGCCGGACCCGCTTTCAACGACTTGATGGCGGGACAGATCGATCTGCTCTTTGCCGCCACCACGATCATGTCCACGTCGGATCCTAACCGGGTGACGCCGCTGCTGGTTACTTCGGCGCAGCGGGCCAACAGCGCGCCGGATGTCATGAGCGCCACGGAAGCCGGACTTCAAGGCCTGAGCTTCAGTTCCTGGAACGGCATCGTGGCGCCCAAAGGGACGCCGCAGCCCATTATCGAAATCCTCAACAAAGCCGTGAACGAAACCGTCACGGATCAAAACGTTCGGCGCGACCTTGAGCAGCAAGGCTATGAAGTGCAGGCCCTGCCCGCACAGCAATTCGAAGCCTTCGTGCGCAATGAAGTCGACAAGGTGGGAAGCATCGTCAGCACGCTGGGTGACGCCGTTCGCGAATAAATGAAAAGAAGCATGATCAATCAACCCTCCACTATCCTCATCGCCGGGGCGGGCCCTGTCGGCCTGACCCTCGCGTACCTGCTCGGACAACGCGGCATCCACGTAACTGTGGTTGAAAAAGATGACGCGTTGATCCGCGACTACCGCGCCTCAACGTTTCACGCGGGCACCCTGGACCTGCTTGAAGATACCGGCATCTCCAACGCCTTGATAGCAATGGGCATCCAATGCCCCGAAGTCCAATACCGGACATGGCGGGAAGGCGTGATCGCCACGCTTGACCATGCGCTGATCGCGCCTGAAACGCGTCACCCGTACCGCCTGCAATGCGAGCAATTCAAGCTTTCCGAATGGCTGCTTCAAGCCTTGGAGGCCTTGCCCAACGTGCAGGTCCTGTACAACACGGCCTTGCGGCACTTCACGCAAACGGATAATGACGTCCACGCAACGTTGCTTGACCCATCAGGACCGCGCAACGCAACGTTCACCTATCTGATCGGCGCCGACGGCGGCCGCGGAACCACGAGAAAAATCCTCGATATTCCGTTTGAAGGGTTCACCTACCCGGAACGGATACTGGTGCTTGGCACGCGTACGGATCTGCGACAGTTGATTCCGGGCCTGGCCAACGTCAACTACGTGGCCGACCCGGCGCACTACGCCCATATCCTTCGCATTCCCGACATGTGGCGGCTCAGCCTGCCCCTGCCGGAGGACGTCCCGGATGAGCAAGCCCTGGAGGACAGTTATATCCGGCAACGGGTCGAGCCGTTGATTCAGGGATTCCGCATTGAGGACATTGCCGTCAAGAAAGTGTACGGCGTTCATCAGCGGGTCGCGGCGCAGTATGGACGCGGCCGCGCTTTCCTGGTTGGAGACGCCGCGCATCTCAACAACCCGAAAGGGGGAATGGGGCTCAACGGCGGCCTGCATGATGCGGTGAGCCTGTTCAATCACCTCATGGCGCATTGGGATGACCCGGCCACCGTGCTCACCCAGTACGAAGCGCAACGCCGACCCGAAGCGATCCAGGCCATCCACAAGCACACCCAGGCCAACTACAACGCCCTCAAGGGCGTTGGCGTTGACCGCGCAGCCCTGGTGGACAAATGGCAAGCTCTCGCGCGGGACCCGGATGCGCAGCGCCAGTTCTTGACGGACGCCTCCATGCTGACGTCGTTGCGACGTTGCGGCATGCTTGCCGAGCCCCTGTAAGCGCAACGCAGCAAAGCCCGCAACGCCATGCCCGACAACCTGATATTTGCGGGTCAGCAATGCGGCGATCAAGTGGAAGCCGCAAGGCTGACGGCCACCCGGATATAAACGTTTCCTTCCGAGTTGCTGTACTGCATTTCCTCAACCGCGCCGTTTGCATCCAGATAAATCTGGATGCTCGGCCCACTATCATTGGCGCCGTAGTTAATGTGCAGGCGCTTGATGTTGTTCTCCGCAGAGTAGTCCAGCATGCGGCGGTCATACACCGCAACAATCTGCGAGGCGGCAAAAACAATGCCCGTGTCGAAGTCTACCGTGCCCGCCTCATCAATGTTGATGGTTCCTCGTTGATGTCCAACGCCGCCCGTCACGGTGTAAGTTCCCGCATACTCAAGCAACGCCGCTGCCTCCGTTGGCGCTTCCAGATCGCCATCCACCGAGGCAGGCAAGACGCTCAGCTCACCGTCGGCAAACCCCGCCAGCACATCTTCCAGTGACAGGGACGCCGCTGTCAGGCTTTCGCCCAGGGCATCCAGCAATTGATCCCACACATCGCCAATCTCAAAGACGGTCGTGAACGGATTGCCTTCAGGCACGGTATAACCCGCCGCCGCGAATGCCGCAAGCACACGATCCGTGGCGTCATTCAGCGCCGCTTGGGACACGTCGCTGCGGTTTTCAAACCAGGCGGCCGGGGTCTGTCCCGTTGCATAGGCCAGAATCAAGTCCGTCAGCGGCGTGATATTGACCTGCGCACCGTCGTCCGGCGCGTGACTGTGCAGCGTCACCATAGGCTGGCCGTTCTGTACACGCGCCGAGCACGGGAAGGTATGGCTACCCAGACTGACTTGCCAATTACCGCCCGCATCCGTGGTGGCACTCAAGCTCGGGCCGGTGGCGCACAAGACCTCCACCGCTCCGCCCACAATCGGCGCGCCAATGGCCGCCGTCCCGCTCAGCGTCCGCGTCTGGCCCGATGCGGACGCGCTGTCATCACCGCCGCAGGCCGTCAACAACGCGCAAGCGGCTGCAAGCCCCGTTAATGTGCGCCAGTGCGTGGTTGGACTGTTTTTTTGCATGGCTGTCTCCTTCTCTCCGCAAGCATTAAAGAGCGGAAAGTATAGGAAGAAGCCGGAAGTCCCCCCACCCCCCGTTCAGGGGGGTAGCCTGTGGCTCAGCTGGCCAGCAACTCCCTATACAGATCAACATAGGCATGGGCCATTTTATCGGCGGTAAATTGGCCCCAATATCGTTCCTGTGCCCACCTTCCCCTTTCTGCCGCCACTGAGGGATGCTCCCACACATATTGCATGGCATGACGCAAGGCATCCGGATCACTTGGGGGAATCACCAGACCGGTTTCCCCGCCAACATTGATGAACGAAGTCCCCGTTCCTATTTCGCTGGAAATCATCGGCTTGCCATACATGGCCCCCTCCAACAGAGAAACGCCAAAGGCTTCCGACCGCAAATGAGAAGGAAACAGCACGCCGGTGCACTGTTTCAGCAACGCAACCTTGTCCTCATCCGACAACTGTCCCAGAAAATGAATCGTGGACAGCTTCTGTTCCCGGGCCTGCCTTTTCAGATCTTCTTCAATCGGCCCCGCTCCCACAATGACGATCGGATAGGAGTCCTGACCTGTCGGGGAAATTTGAAGACCTCAGTCTATACGAATCAAACACTTAGCGCATTTGGTGTCGAACTTAGGAGACCGACATCAGATCGGCATCTGACGCGGCCTGAGTGCTGATTGCAATTAATAGCGGATTCTCGTCTATTGTGACAGAGAGGGCCGCCTGCGCAACCAACCTATTCAAACTGCTGGATGCGCACCCGGAGCTGCTCACTGAAATCCGGTCTTGACCAAGGTTTAGCCTCCGTAACTTGGCCTTCGGGAGTAGCCCAGTTTGACCGTAGAAAACAAACGCCAACCTCGGAAAGGTTGGCGTTTGCGTTGATTTCATTGGTGCCGGTGAAAGGAGTCGAACCCTCGACCTTCGCATTACAAGTGCGCTGCTCTACCAACTGAGCTACACCGGCACAGCCTTTGATTGTAAGGGAAAACAATGAGGCCGAGCAAACTCGGCCTGCTGTCCCACCCTTATTTCACGATCCGCAAGCTGGGACGTTTTGAACCCGGGCCCGGCGAGGAAGGAGGCGGTTCCGGATCCTCGTCCTGCGAGGTCACCGGCGTCAAGCGCGGGCCGTCATTGCCCTGCTGTCCCGGCATACCTTCCTCAGGCAAATCCTCGGCCTCACCCACTTCAAAAGCCATGCCGTTGCCGGTTTCACGGGCAAAAATGGCGGCAACCGCATACACCGGCACCGAAATCTGGCGCGCCACACCGCCAAAGCGCGCCTGAAACTCGATGTATTCATTGCCCAGTTCAAGCTTGTGCGTCGCGAGGCTGCCAATATTCAGAACGATCTGCCCGTCTTTGACGTGTTCTGGCGGCACCAGGCAACGTTCATCAACGGCTACCGAAATATGCGGCGTGTAGCCACTGTCCGTGCACCACTCATGCAGGGCGCGGATCAGATAAGGCTTGGTGGATAGTTCACTCATTGACAGCCTCTTTGCGCCCTTAGCGGCGCATGACTTTTTCAGACGGCGTCAGCGCTTCAATATAGGCGGGACGCGAGAAAATCCGCTCCGCATACTTTTGCAACGGTGCGGCGTTTTTGGGCAGTTCAATGCCGTAGTGATCCAGGCGCCAGAGCAGCGGCGCAATGGCCACGTCCAGCATCGAGAACTCTTCGCCCAGCATGAACTTGTTCTTGACGAACATCGGCGCCAACTGAGACAGGCGGTCGCGGATCTGCTGACGCGCGTGATCCAGCTGCTTCTCATCAGCGCGGAACTCGCGGGCTTCCAGCGTTGCAACGTGGATGAACAGTTCCTTCTCAAAGTTGAACAGGAACAGGCGCGCGCGCGCGCGCATGACCGGGTCCGCCGGCATCAGCTGGGGATGCGGGAAGCGCTCATCAATGTATTCATTGATGATGTTCGACTCGTACAAGACCAGATCCCGTTCAACCAGAATGGGCACCTGGCCATAGGGGTTCATGACCGCGATGTCTTCAGGTTTGTTATAGAGGTCAACGTCGCGAATTTCAAAGTCCATGCCTTTTTCAAACAGGACGAAACGGCAACGTTGGGAGAACGGGCACGTGGTTCCAGAGTAGAGCACCATCATGGTCTAAGTCCCCAAAAAGAGTAGTGTTAAAGCATGAAAGGCCAGCGCCCGCACACGGTCGCTGGCCCTATAAAAGTGACGCGCTGCAATTACTTGATGTCTTTCCAGTAGACCGCGTTCAAACGCCAGGTCACAAACAGGAAAATACCCAAGAACAACAGCACCCACACCCCCAGACGCATACGCTGCTGTTTGACAGGCTCGGCCATCCAGGTCATGAAGGCGACCAGGTCAGCCACATCGCTGTCATAGGCAGCCGCGCGCTCGGGATTGGCGGGCGTAAACGTGGTTTCAATCAAGCCCTTGCCCCGGTAATCCGCCACCGGCTCACGCTTGACCGTTGAAACGCCGGTTTCGTCGAACTGGGTGGTGATGCGTTCCCAGCCCTCCGCGCCGTGCGCCATTTCAACTTGCGTCATCGTGCGATCACCTTGCAATTCCCACAGCGCGTGCGGCATGCCGACGTTCGGGAATACGATGTTGTCCCAGCCCGTGGGCTTGGTGGCGTCGCGGTAGAAAGTCCGCAAGTACGTGTACAGGTAATCCGATCCGGTGGGTCCGGCGTTGATCGACTTTGCACGCGCAATGACCGACAAATCAGGCGGTGCCGCGCCAAACCACTCGCGTCCCTCCTGAAGCGTCATATTGACGGTCATCAGGTCACCGACCTTGCCATCGCCAAGGATCAGGTTGTCACGAATCTGCTCATCGGTCAGGCCAATGTCGCGCAAGCGGTTATAGCGCATTGACGTGGCCGAGTGACAGTTCAAACAGTAATTGACGAACAGCTTGGCCCCGTTTTGCAGGGCGGCCAGGTCATTGATTCGATTGGGGGCTTTGTCCAAATGGGCGACGTCACCAGCGGCGAATGCGCCAGCGCTGCAGCTCAACATCAGGAAAAGTGCACCGAGAAGCTTCTTCATCTTGGTATCCGTTAAGTTCTGACCGAACGCCCTGACGGATCAGGGCATTCGGAATGACGTCCTCAGTGGGCTTTGAAGGTAATGCGGTCAGGCACCGGCTTGAAGGTGCCGATGCGGCTCCAAATCGGCATCAACAGGAAAAACGCCAGATAAATGACCGTACCGATTTGCGACAGCAGGTTGAACAAGTCCGTCGGCAACTGCGTACCCAGATAGCCCAGCATCAGGAAGTTAACGATAAACACGGCATAGACCCACTTGTGCCAATTCGGGCGATAGCGGATCGATTTGACCGGCGAATGATCCAGCCAGGGCAGGAAGAACAGGATGACAACCGCGCCACCCATGGCCACCACGCCCCAGAACTTGGCGTCAAACACTTTCAGCAAGACCGCCAGCACCAGCAGGATGATCGTGACGATCAGCTTGGCCTTGGGATTGAACTTGCCGCGCAGGAAAATCACGATACCGGCAAGCGCCGACAGCGCGGCCAGCACGGTTGCGAACTCGGACGTGACGGCGCGCAGCATTGAATAGAACGGCGTGAAGTACCAGACCGGCGCAATGTGCGGCGGGGTCTTCAGCGGATCAGCCGGGATGAAGTTGTTGAACTCAAGGAAGTAGCCGCCCATTTCCGGCGCAAAGAACACGATCGCGCTGAAAATGATCAGGAACATGGCCACGCCCACCATGTCGTGGACCGAGTAATACGGATGGAAGGGAATGCCGTCCAGCGGCTTGCCCGTTTCATCCTTGTATTTCTTGATCTCAACGCCATCGGGGTTGTTCGAGCCGACTTCGTGCAGCGCGATGATGTGCGCGACCACCAGGCCCAGCAGGACCAGCGGCACGGCAATCACGTGCAGCGAGAAGAAGCGGTTCAGCGTGGCGTCAGACACGACGTAGTCACCGCGGATCAGCAGGGCCAGATCAGGCCCGACCAGCGGTATGGCCGCAAACAGGTTGACGATCACCTGGGCGCCCCAGTAGGACATCTGGCCCCACGGCAGCAGGTAACCCATGAAGGCTTCCGCCATCAGACAGAGGAAAATGGCAACGCCGAAGATCCAGACCAGTTCACGCGGCTTGCGATAGGAGCCGTAAAACAGCCCGCGCAGCATGTGCAGGTAGACGACCACGAAGAACATCGAGGCGCCGGTGGAGTGCATGTAGCGCACCAGCCAGCCCCACGGCACTTCGCGCATGATGTATTCAACCGACTGGAACGCGCGCTCCGCATCGGGTTTGTAGTGCATGACCAGGAAAATACCGGTCACGATTTGAATCACCAGAACCAACAGCGCCAGCGAACCGAAGAAATACCAAAAGTTGAAGTTCTTCGGTGCGTAGTACTCGGAAAGGTGGGCTTTCCAGGTTGAGGTGAGCGGAAAGCGGGCGTCGACCCAGCCTAACAGGCCCTTGGTTTCGACATTCTTTTCGCCAGCCATGAATGCTGCTCCTTATGCTCGGCTTGACATCAGGCTGCGGAAAATCCAGGTGCAGACTGAGGCATTCTCGATAGCTTCGTTGACTTAAAAACGCAGAACGCTGTTCCGCGCCGTTGAGTAAGATCCGGGACGGGCTCAGGCCTTGTTGTTTTCGTCGACGCCCACGATCACGCGGGTATCGGACAAGAACGTATGGGGCGGAATCGTCAGGTTGTCCGGCGACGGCTTGTTCTTGTAGACCCGGCCCGCCAAATCAAACGTGGAGCCATGGCAGGGGCACAAGAAACCGCCGGGCCAGTCAGAAGGCAGGTTAGGCTGCGGACCTTCCGTGAAGCGGGCGGTAGGAGAGCATCCGAGGTGCGGGCAGATCCCGACGGCCACCAGATACTCCGGCTTGATGGAACGATAAGGGTTGCGGGCGTACTCAGGCGTAATCTCGGCCGGATTGCGCTCGGAATCGGGATCCGCGAGCTGGTCATCGATTTTGCTCAAGGCTTCGACCTGCTCTTCGGAGCGGCGAATGATCCATACCGGTTTGCCGCGCCACTCGACGGTGCGCATTTCCCCCGGCTGGAGGTCACCCACCTCAACCTCAACCGGCGCCCCTGCGGCCTTGGCACGTTCCGACGGCGCGAACGTGCTCACGAAGGGGACAGCAACACCTACTGCGGCAACGCCCCCGACGGCACAGGTAGTGCCGACCCAGAAGCGGCGCTCGGTGTCTACCACTTTGTCCTGACTCATTTAACGACCCTCAAGATCCTTACATTACCCCGGAGCTTCACACGCTGGGGCGTCCGAAAAAAAGCAAACCTTCCTGCGGGGGAAGGCGCCCATGCCGACAGGCACGCGCCTGTTTCGGCCAGCTTTCAGAGATAAGAAGCCCACAATGGGGCTGATAGTAACTATAAATTATAGCGTAAGCACCGCAAGGTTAAACAGGGGCAGACGCGGATCGGCATCAACTTAACGCAAAAACGCCAAAAAATGCGGCAAATCGGACATACTCCAAACTCCACATCCTCAAGGAACGGCAATGAGCATCGTGAAAGAGTTTCGTGCGTTCGCCATGCGTGGCAATGTCATTGATCTGGCGGTCGGTGTCATCATCGGCGCCGCGTTCGGCAAGATCGTCGATTCGCTGGTCAGCGACATCGTCATGCCGGTCATCAACTTCATTCTGGGCGGCAATGTTGATTTCAGTAACAAGTTCCTGCTATTGCGCCAGCCGGAAGGCTATGCGGGACCGATGACCTACGACGAACTCAGCAAAGCGGGCGCCATCGTGCTCGGCTGGGGCAACTTCCTGACCGTGCTGATCAACTTCATCCTGCTGGCCTTCGTGATTTTCTGGATGATCAAGCTGATGAACCGCGCCACCGCGCGTTTCAAGGCCGAAGAAGCCGCCGCCGAAGCGCCGCCCGCCGCGCCCCCGGAGGAACTGGTGGTGCTGCGGGAAATCCGCGACGCGCTGAACCGCCAGGGCTAAACCGGATTATCCAGATCAACGAAGCGAACGCTGACGCCAAACTGCGCGGCGATCGCTTCGCCCAGCGCCTTCACGCCGTAGCGCTCGGTGGCATGGTGTCCCGCCGAGATAAACCCGACGCCGCTTTCGCGGGCCAGATGGACCGTCGGCTCGGAGATCTCTCCGGTAATGAACGCATCAGCGCCCGCGTCAATGGCCGCCTGCAACATGCTTTGCGCCGCGCCGGTGCACCAGGCAATCCGATGAACGGGTTGCGAGGCATCGCCAATGACCTGCGCCTGGCGATCAAGCCGGTCTGACACCTGCTGACCCAACGCACCCAGCGTGTCCACACCCGCCGCCTGCCCCAGCCAGATCAAGCCGTCCGGGCCACAGCGGCCCTCGGGCGCCGGCAAGGGCGTCAGGCCCAGCACCCGCGCCAATTGGGCGTTGTTGCCCCACTGCTCATGCGCATCCAGCGGCAGGTGGTAGGCGATCAGGTTCAACTCCTGCTCCAGCGCAAGGCGCAAGCGCGTGCGCCGCGTGCCCCGCACCACCGGATCTTCGCCCCGCCAGAACCAGCCGTGATGCACCAGCAGCGCATCCGCGCCCCAATCAGCGGCCTCGCGCAGCGCGGCTTCCGATGCCGTCACCGCCGTCAGAATGCGACGAATGACGGGCTTCCCTTCAACTTGCAGCCCGTTCGGGCAATAATCCTTGAAAGCCGACACCGAGAGCTGTTGCTGCAACCAGTGCAGCAGCGCCGCCGTCGTCACCTGGCCGGATGAGCGGTCGGTTTCGGCTTGCGCCGCGGGTACCTGGCCTGCGATCATGTTTCATCTCCTGCTAAGAATACGGATCCCATGCGCCGACTTTGGCTTCTCTTCGCACAGGCAGTCACGATTTGTCTGGCTCTATTATTCACGATCGCCACGCTCAAGCCCAATTGGTTGACGCACGGTCCGGGTCAGGCCACGAGCACGTCCGTCGTGCCGTTTTTTGAAGTCGTGCCCACGCCGGGAGACAACCCCAGCTCCTACGCCAGTGCCAGCAACAAGGCGGCGCCCGCCGTGGTCAACATCTTTACCCGTCAAACGCGCCAATCCAATCAGCATCCGCTGTTCAGCGATCCGTTCTTCCGCTATTTCTTCGGCGATGAGAACCAGACGCAGCAACGCCCGGCCTCAAGCCTGGGCTCCGGCGTCATTGTCAGCCCGGAAGGCTACATCCTGACCAATAATCACGTGATCGAAGGCGCGGACGCCATTCAGGTCGCACTGGCCGATGGCCGCAAGGCCGACGCCACGCTGGTGGGCGCGGACCCGGAAACCGATCTGGCCGTGCTCAAGATCAAGCTGGACAAGCTGCCCGTCGTCATTTTCGGCCAGGCCGAGGCCTTGCAGGTCGGTGACGTGGTGCTCGCCATCGGCAACCCGTTCGGGGTCGGCCAAACCACCACCATGGGCATCATCTCGGCCTTGGGCAGGACCCACCTGGGCATCAATATTTTTGAGAATTTCATCCAGACCGACGCCGCCATCAACCCAGGCAACTCCGGCGGCGCACTGATCGACGCCAAGGGTAATCTGGTGGGCATCAATACCGCTATTTACTCGCGCTCGGGCGGCTCGCTGGGCATCGGCTTCGCCATTCCGGTCAGCACCGCCCGCCAGGTCATGGAACAGTTGATCACCACCGGCCAAGTCACGCGCGGCTATATTGGCATTGAGCCGCAGGACCTGTCGGCGGACCTGGCCGACGCCTTCAAGCTGTCCCGCTCCGAAGGCGTCATCATTGCCGGGATTCTGCGCGGCGGCCCCGCGGAACAGGCGGGCATCCGCACCGGCGACATCATCATCAGCGTTGGCGGCAAAACCATCAAGGACACAACCGGTCTGCTCAACGCCATCGCCCAGCTCACGCCGGGCGATGAGGCCGCGATCACGCTGGTGCGCGGCGGCCAGGAGCTTGCCGTCACAGTGACGGTCGGCACCCGGCCTCTGGTGCGCTCCAAGCGCTGACGCGCACGAGGCTCAATTGAAGCGGATACCGCTCTGTTTGATCAGGTCCGTGTATTTTTCAGTCTCCGTGTCAATGAATCGCTGGAAGTCCTGAGTCGACCCGCCATCCATTTGCACGCCTTGCGCGGCGAAGGGGGCTGAGAAAGCGTCCTGGGCAATGATCTCGTTGATGGCCGCATTGAGCTTGTCAACAATGGGCTGGGGCGTTCCCTTGGGCGCCACAATCCCCCACCAGGCGGTCATCTCATAGTCTTTCACGCCTTCTTCCATCATGGTCGGGATGTCCGGCAGGGTGGACGCCCTTGACGGCCCGGTCATGGCCAGCACCCTGGCCTTGCCCGCGCTGACCTGAGCCAGCGCCGAGGTCCCGCCATCAAACATCAGCTGGGTTTCATTGCTGATCAGACCGAGCAGGGCCGGACCGCTGCCCCGGTAGGGAATATGAACCAGATCCAGACCGGTTTTCAACTTGAACAGCTCTCCCGCCAAGTGCGTCGTGGTGCCGGGGCCCACCGAGGCGAAGTTCAGGCGGCCGTCGTTTTTCCGCGCATAAGCTTGCAGTTCCTCAACGGAATGCACCGGCAGCCCGACCGGAACGATCAGGAAAAGCGGCGTATTGAAGAACCGGACGATGGGAACGATGTCCTGTCTGGGCTGGTAGGACAGCGGCTGTCCATTGACCGCATTCAGCACCATATTGGTGGTGCTTGCCAACAGCAGGCTATAGCCATCCGGCGCGGCGCGGACCACATTCTCGGTGGCCGGGATCTGCATGCCGCCCGCCCGGTTTTCCACAATGACGGACTGGCCAAGCTTGTTGCCCAGCTCCATGGCGAGCTTGCGCGTCACGGTGTCCGCCACCCCGCCCGGCGGATACGGCACGACGATGCGCAGCGGCTTGGAAGGAAAGGTATCGGCGGCAACCGCCCCTGGCGTGGTCAGCGCCATCACGCCAGCACAAGCGGCAACCATACGGCGTAGTACGAGTAGCATTTTGTCTCCTGGTCTGCTTCATCAATAACGCAAAACGGCCCGCTCGTTCAGAGAGCAAGCAGCTTCCGTATTTGCTTTTCAATCCGGGCTTCGTTGGGAACCAACGCCTCCTGCAAATGCGGGGCGGCGGGAATGCGGGCATCGGGCGTGGCGCAGCGCATCACCGGCGCCTTCAGCCGTCCGAAACACCGCTCTTGGACGGACGCGGCAATCTCAGCGCCGAAGCCGCCCGTCAGGTTGGCCTCATGGACAATGAGCAGGCGGCCCGTTTTTTCAACGCTGGCCAGCACCGTCTCCCAGTCAAAGGGCGCCACCCAGCGGGCATCGATCACATCAAGCTTGATACCCTGCTGGGCCAGGCGATCCGTGACGGCGGTGACTTTATGCCGGATCGCTCCCCAGGTCACGATGGTGGCCGCTTCGCCTTCCTGGATCCGCTTCGCGCCGGAAGCGGGCTCGATCGGCCCGTTCAGCACGACCTCCTGCGCCGCGCCGTGATACAGGCCCCGGTTCTCAATGACCAGCGTCGGGTCATCCGAGGCCACGGCGGCCAGCAACATGTCGTAGGCGTCTTGCGGGGTGGCGGGCAAGCCCACTCTCAAGCCCGGCACGTGGGCATAAAACGCTTCCAGGTTCTGCGCATGCTGCGCACAGGCGCCCGGCAGCACCCCCTGCTGGGTGCGGATGGTCAACGGCGCTTGCAGACGGCCCGCCGACACATAACGCACGTTGGCCGCCTGGTTGACGATCTGGTCCATGGCCACCAGGCTGAAATCAATCCACATGATTTCAACAATGGGACGCAGCCCCGTCATGGCCGCACCCACGGCGGCGCCCAACATCGCGGTTTCACTGATCGGCGTATCAAAAACCCGTTGGCTGCCGAACGCTTTCTGCACATCCTTGGTCAC
>JBAYOI010000049.1:0-13059 GCA_041678365.1 Pigmentiphaga sp.
ACGCGGACTTGGCCTTCGGCGATCAATACCTTGGCCGCGCCGCCTGAGCTGGCAATGCCAACAAGCTTGAGTAGATCGCACAGGGCAATATATTCCCCTGTCAGCGGAAAAGTGATGGTTTGCATGAGACGCCGATGAATCGATCCAAACCGGGATTATCGCACGCGGAAACCGTTACACTAAGACCAGTGTAGGCGCGAGCGCGGCTCGCGCCTACGGGCTCTCTGCAAGGTTTCTTGATACAGCATTTCCACTATGACTTCTCGCATTCTCACCGGTATCACCACCTCGGGCACACCGCACCTGGGCAACTACGTGGGCGCCATCCGGCCCGCCGTGCAGGCCAGCCAGCGCGGCAACCTTGACGCCTTCTATTTCATGGCGGACTTCCACGCCCTGATCAAGTGCGGCGATCCGGCCCGCCTGCAGCGCAGCCGCCTGGAGATTGCCGCCACCTGGCTGGCCGCGGGGCTGGATCCGGCGCGCGTGACTTTCTACCGTCAATCCGATATCCCGGAAATTCCCGAGCTGAGCTGGATTCTGACCTGCGTGACGCCCAAGGGCTTGATGAACCGCGCCCATGCCTACAAGGCTTCGGTTGACCAGAACCTGGCCAGCCAGGAGGATCCGGATGCGGGGATCACCATGGGCTTGTTCAGCTATCCGGTCCTGATGGCGGCGGACATCCTGATGTTCAATGCGTTGCATGTGCCGGTGGGGCGGGACCAGATCCAGCATATTGAAATGGCCCGGGATATCGCGCAGCGCTTCAGCCATCTGTATGGCAACGGCAAGGAGCGGTTTGTGCTCCCCGAGGCGCTGGTGGACGAATCGGTGGCTACCTTGCCGGGACTGGATGGCCGCAAGATGTCCAAGAGCTACAACAATACGATTCCGCTGTTCGAAGGCGGCGCCAAGGCCTTGAAGGACGCCATTGGCCGCATCGTGACGGACTCGCGAGCGCCGGGAGAACCGAAAACGGATGCCGCGCAATCCCATCTCTATATTCTGTTCCGGTCTTTCGCCTCTGAGCAGGCGTCTGACACCTTCAAGGCGGACCTGATCGCGGGCATGGGTTGGGGCGATGCCAAAAAAGTCTTGCTGGACCTGCTTGAAACCGACATTGCGCCGATGCGTGAGCGCTATGAATCGCTGATTGCGCGGCCGGATGACATTGAAGACATCTTGCAGGACGGCGCGCGCAAGGCGCGGCGCATTGCAACGCCTTTCCTGGCGGAGATCCGGGAGGCGATCGGGCTGGGCAAGGGAATGAAACCGGCGGCCAAGGAAGGCAAGGCCGCCAAAAAAGCGGCAAAGGCGCCGCGTTTCGTCAGCTTCCGCGAGCAGGACGGCAGTTTCAAGTTCCGTCTGCTCTCGGCGGACGGCAAGACCTTGCTGACGTCGGCGGCGTTTGCCGATGCCCAGGCGGCCGGACAGATGATCGCGCGGATTCGTGCCTGCGCGGCGCCGGATCAATGTCTGGTTGCCAGTGCGCCGCAGCTGAACTGGATGGACGAGGGCCGGATTGCGGCCAGCGCCGAAGCCGTTTCTGAGGAACAGGCGCAGCAAGCGCGCCAGGCCATTGTGGACGCGCTGCGGGCCTTGAACGCCCAGTCTTGATCTCGCGGGCGCGCTTCATTCAACACAGGAGGAAACATGGCACAAGTTTTTCAAGTCCACCCGAAGAATCCTCAGGTCCGCTTGCTCAGGCAAGTGGCGCAACTGATGCGGGAAGGCGGGTGCGCCGCCATCCCTACGGATTCAAGCTATGCCCTGGTTGCCCGTCTGGATGACAAATCCGCCGCGGACAAGCTCCGCCAGTTGCGGGGCCTGGATGAGCGCCATCACCTGACGCTGCTGTGCCGCGACCTGGCGGAAATCGGCCATTTTGCCCGCGTTGACAACAGCCAGTACCGGCTGCTGAAGCTGGCCACGCCAGGCCCGTGGACCTTTGTGCTGGAGGCTACCAAGGAAGTGCCGCGCCGTTTGTCCCACCCTTCCCGTAAAACCATCGGAATCCGCGTGCCGGATTGCCCGATCGTGCGGGCGCTGATCGAGGAAATGGGCGAGCCGCTGATGTCCACCACGCTGATCCCGGCGGGCGAGGATGACGCGTTGACCGAAGCCGATGACATCGAGCTTCGCTATCGCCATGAGCTGGCGGCGATTGTGGATGGCGGCGCTTGCCCCGGCCAGCCCACGACGGTCCTGGACCTGACGGGCGAGGCGCCTTCCGTGACGCGCCGCGGCCAGGGCGATCCCGCCAAACTCGGATTGGTCTGAACCTTCGAAGGAATCATGGAAACCGTTATCCAGACCTTGGCCATTTATGCCATTCCCCTTATTTTCGCCATTACGCTGCATGAGGCGGCGCATGGCTACGTCGCCAGGATGTTTGGCGACGATACCGCCACCCAGGCGGGGCGGGTCACGCTGAACCCATTGCCGCACATTGACCCGATCGGCACGATCGCGGTTCCCGCCCTGATCCTGCTGACCAGCAAACTGCTGGGCGGCGCGGGTCTGCTGTTTGGCTGGGCCAAGCCGGTGCCGGTCGATTTCGGCCGTCTGCGCAACCCCAAGAAAGACATGCTGTGGGTGGCGGCGGCCGGGCCGGGCATCAATCTCGTCATGGCCATTCTCTGGGCCGTCGGCCTGAAGCTGATGGTGGCGGGCGGTGTCAGCGAACCTTTTTTCCTGTCCATGGCCGTGGCCGGCGTGCAGGTCAACCTGATGCTGATGGCCTTGAACCTGCTGCCGATCCTGCCGCTGGACGGCGGCAGGATGCTGTTCAGTCTGCTGCCGCATCGGTGGGCCTGGCAGTTCAGCCGGATCGAGCCCTATGGCATGGCCATTTTGCTGGTGCTGCTGTTTACCGGCATGCTGGCTTTTCTGGTTCGTCCGCTCTTGATGTTGGGTGAAATGATCGTTACTTTGTTTCTCTGATATCAAGAATGAATCCGGTACACTTGCAGGATTACTGTTTCGCAACATCTTTGTTGGTCCACATCTAGTATGACATCTACCTCTCATACGCCTATTCAAGGCAGCATAGTTGCTCTGGTAACGCCAATGGCTGCTGATGGCAGTCTGGACTTTGCGGCCTACCGTTCCCTGATTGACTGGCACCTCCAGGAAGGCACCCAGGCCTTCGTCGTGGTTGGCACGACGGGTGAATCGCCCACGGTCTCGGTTGAAGAACACGTTGAACTGATCCGCGTCGCGGTCGAGCAGTCCGCGGGCCGCGCGCCGATCATCGCCGGTACCGGTGCCAACTCCACCCAGGAAGCCATCGAACTGTCCGAGGCGGCCAAGGCGGTCGGCGCCGATGCCAGCCTGTCGGTCGCGCCGTATTACAACCGGCCGACCCAGGAAGGGATGTACCAACATTTCCGTACGCTTGCCGAAGCGGTCGATCTTCCGCAGATTCTCTACAACGTACCCGGGCGTACCAGCTCTGACATTGCCAATGAAACCGTGCTGCGCCTGGCTGACGTGCCCGGCATCGTCGGCCTGAAGGACGCCACGGGCGATATCGGCCGCGGCGCCTGGCTGCTGGCCCACAAGCCGGAGCATTTCGCCGTCTACAGCGGCGATGACCCCACCGCGGCGGCGCTGATCCTGCTCGGCGCGCAGGGCAATATCTCGGTCACGGCCAACGTCGCGCCGAAACTGATGCGGCAGCTTTGCCAGGCGGCGCAGGAAGGCAATGTCGTGGAGGCGCGGCGCCTGAACGCGGCGCTGACGCAATTGAACAAAGTGCTGTTTTGCGAGTCCAACCCGATTCCGGTGAAATGGGCGCTGGCCCAGATGGGCAAGACCGCCCTCGGCTATCGCCTGCCGCTCGTTGCATTGAGCGCTGCGTATCACAACACCGTGCGAGACGCGCTGCGTTCTGTTGAGATCGCGGTTTGACGCCGGACCCAAGCGCACGCCTCTTGCTCCATACAAACTTGTGGACCTTCCACAGGAGTTCTTATCAATGAATGCAGTTCGTCCCCCTTTCACGCGAGTTGCGCTGCTGGTCTCGCTGACCACGCTGTTTGTCGGTTGCAGCAGCATCAATGAGCTTCTCGGCAAAGAAGAGTCGATCGACTACAAAAGCGCGGGCAAAGGCACGACCGGCGTCCGCCTTGAAGTGCCGCCCGACCTGACCCGTCTGTCCAATGACAGCCCGTATCAGATGCCCGCGCCGGGTTCCGCCACGTATTCCAGCTATTCCAGCGCCCGCGAGGAAGCCGCGCCCGCCGCTGGCACGGCCACCGTGCTGCCTGAGCGTCCCGGCGTGAAGGTGATGCGTGACGGCAACCAGCGCTGGCTGGTTGTTGAAGACGCCACGCCGGATCAGCTTTATCCGATCATCAAATCGTTCTGGCAGGACCACGGCTTCCTGCTGCGCGAAGATGCGCCGGAGCGGGGCGTGATGGAGACGGATTGGGCTGAAAACCGCGCCAAGATCCCTCAGGACTTCCTGCGCAACACCATTGGCCGGGTGTTTGACTCCTTATGGTCGACCGGCGAGCGCGACATGTTCCGCACGCGCCTTGAGCGCGGCGCCCAGGGCACCGAGGTTTACATCACGCATCGGGGCGCCATTGAAGAGTTGGTCGGCGCTGAAAAGTCCCAGGCCACCTGGACCACCCGTCCGAACGATCCGGGTCTTGAGGCCGAGTTCCTGGTGCGCCTGATGGCGCGCCTGGGTGAAGACCAGGATAAGGCGCGCACCCAAGTCGAGCAGGCGCAGTCCGTGCCGAGCCAGACCTTGGCGCAGGTTGACGTTGGCAACCAAACCGCGCTGGCCTTGCCCGAGTCGTTTGATCGAGCCTGGCGGCGCGTGGGCTTGGCGCTGGATCGCGGCGGCTTCACCGTTGAGGACCGCAACCGCTCGGAAGGCACGTATTACGTCCGCTACATTGACGTTGATGCCCAGGCCAAGGAAAGCAAGGGCATTCTGAGCAAGTGGTTCGGACCCAGCACCCCTGAAAACAGCCCGCAGTATCGGATCCGCCTGCAGGAGCAGGCGAACCAGACGCTGGTGTCGGTGCTGAATGCCCAAGGGGCGCCGGAGCAGAGCGCCACCGGACGCCGCATTCTCAATGTGTTGAACGAGCAACTGAAGTAAACACCCGGCGCCATGCGTGCCGAAAGCGCAAGCCATCGTTGATAGCGATGGCTTGCGCTGTTTTTGCGGCGCCAAGTCATGGCGGCGAAGGAGCAAGGGAAGTTTGCGTTACACCAGTTTGGGTAGCGGCAGCGAAGGCAATGCGCTGCTGATCGAGCAAGACCGGGGTTCGGGCCGCACGCGCCTGATGATTGATTGCGGCTACGGCCTGAGAGAGATCGAGCAGCGCCTGGGCTTGCGCGGCATTGAGCCGCAGAGCCTGAGTGCCATCTTGGTGACGCATGAGCATGCGGACCATATTGGCGGAGTATTCCGCCTGGCCAAGCGCTACCAGGTGCCGGTCGTGATGACGCGTGGCACTTTTGACGCCACGTCCCACAAATTGCCTGCGGGCCTGGAGGTCCGCTGCTGTGTCAGTGAACAGGCTTTCGTTGTGCAAGACCTGGAGATTTTTCCGTTTGCCGTGCCGCATGACGCCAGGGAGCCGGTTCAATTCGCCATTGACGATGGCCATGCGCGGCTCGGTGTGGTGACGGATCTGGGGCATGCCACGGACTTGGTGAAAGACGTCTTGAAGCGCTGCCAGGGCATCGTCCTGGAAAGCAATCACTGTCCTGAACTGCTGATGCAAAGCGCCTATCCGCTGTCGGTCCGCAACCGGATCAAGGGACTGAAAGGCCATCTGTCAAACGAACAGGCAGCGGATCTGCTGGAGGAGGTCGGGTTGGGAGGCATCAACGTTTTGCATGCCGCGCACATCAGTCAGCGCACCAACCTGCCTGAGCGGGTGGTGCGTTCCTGGTCCGAGCGCCTGGATCTGAAGCCGGAAGACATCGGCATCGCCTGCCAGTTTCAAGGGTTTGATTGGGCGCAGGTATGAAGCCCGTTTCAAAATGAATGAAGCCCTGTTTTTGACAGGGCTTCATCACAATCATGCTTGGGCGTGCAGTCAGTTGTTCTGAGACGGCGCGGTGGGCCCGGCGGGTGGCACGCCTGACTCAGAAGGCGGCGCCATTGGATCCGTGCTTGGCGGATCCATGGGAGAGGGTGAGGGCGCGGGCGCCGTCATGGGCGGCACCGGGTCCAGGGCGGGTGGCTCAACCGGCGTGGTGTCGTCGCGTTTATCGCAGGCTGCAAGGCCGACAGCCAGAAGTGAGGCGATGATCAGTGATTTTTTCATGGAGACTCCTTTGTCAAGGAGGCGAGCTGGCTCGCCATCAGCGTTTTTCTTTACATTGCCTTATCAACAATGCCTGGGAAAAATGCTAACAGCTGCTTTTCGGTTTTTGATTGCACAGCTGCGAGTTTTCGTAAAACTCGACAAGCCTTGTTGCCAGTTGTGACGGTCAACCCGGGCGAAAGCCTGGTGCTGAACCGCTTGTTCAAGCCCCGAGGGCGCCGCGGATATTGCTGGATCGCGGCGGTATGCTTCACTCATGCGTCCTGCCGGAAATGGATCCATCCCGCATCCAGCCAGTCCTGCATCAATCCCTGCTCTTCTTCCTCGGTAATCAATGCACACGAAATTTGTCGCGCATCGGCGAACTTAATCAGGCTTGGGCTGGTCTCGCGCGTTGCGCATTCGCCATTGATGTAGAGGGCGCCGTTGCGGTAGATCATGCGCGTGCGCCGATCGCAGCGCAGCGTCCCGTGCTCCGGCCAGTCTGAATAAAGGTCGGGCAGCTCGTCCGGCATCGGGAAAACGACATTGGCTTTTGGCTCGGTCAACCATCGGCCAAGGAAGTCCTGAATCAGAGCGTCCGAGAAGCTCAACTGCTGCGCCACTTCGCGGGTGAAGCTCAACAATCCCGCAGGCAGTTCGGCAGGTGTGCTGGTGGCCGTTTGCTGCGGATCCTGGTAGCGATGCAGCAGCGCGGCGGGCGGGGCTTCCTCGAGGCTTTCCGACGCATGCTCCAGCAGGCCCCGCGCCAACTCGAGCGCGGTGGGCGCGCGAAAGCCGATGGAGAGTGTCATGCAGTCACCGATGGCCACCCCATTGTGGGCATAGCGCGGCGGCAGATAAAGCATGTCGCCGGGTTCGAGCACGAAGGTGGCGGTGGGGGTGAACGCGCTGAGAATCTTCAGTGGCGCATCGGGATCCAGTTGCAGGTTTTGTTGATCGCTGATCTCCCAACGGCGCTGGCCCTCGCCTTGCAGCAGGAAGACATCGTAACTGTCGAAATGCGGGCCCACGCCGCCTTGGTCGGTGGCAATGCTGACCATCAGGTCATCAACACGCGCGTCCGGGACGAAGCGGAAGCGTTCCAGCAAGTCGGCGCTGGTGTCGTCATGCAGGTTGAGCCCTTGCACAAGCAGTGTCCAGTCGGGCTCCTCAGGCGGCGGCAGCGTCTCGAATGGTCCTTCCTCCATTTCCCATTGGTCCGCTTCCCGCCAGATCAACCGCGACTCCACGTCATCTTGGTGAGCAAGCGTTTTGATTTGATGGAGAGAGAGCGGCGGCGTGAACGCGGGAATGGCCTGGCGGATCAGCAAGGGTTTGCGGTGCCAGTAATCACGCATGAATTCGGCGGCGCTCAGACCGCCGAGCAGGGGAAGCGGAGTGTGGATGGACATGATGTTCACAAAGTTAGAGGGAAAAGGCTGACTGGCTTAAAATCAAACATAAACCATTCAACTCATCAGGAATCAGAACATGACATCTGCTCCTTCAACGCCTGCAAATAGGGCGGTTGCCGACAATACCGTCGTGACGGTGGAATTCTGGATCCACACGACGGATGGCCAGGCCCTGGACGACAGTGGCGGCCCCGTGTCTTTTCTGCATCGCGGCCATGATAGCTTGCTTGAGCGGCTCAACGACGCCATTGAAGGAAAAGAGGCGGGCTTTGATCAGGTTTTCCACCTGGAGCCGGACGATGCCTTTGGAGATTATGACGCGGATCTGCTGCGGATCGAACCGCGTTCGCGTTTTCCGGAGCCGCTTGAGGTTGGCATGCGCTTTGAGGGCATCCCTGATACGGCCGATGAGGAAGACCAGGGCATGATCTACACCGTCACTGACATGACCGAGGATCAGGTCGTGCTGGACAGCAATCATCCGTTTGCGGGCATGGCGCTCAGGATTCGGGTCAAGATACTGGATGTCCGGCGCGCTGATGCCCAGGAGATTGAGCAAGGCTACGCCGAGCCTGACAATGACGACGAAAGCTTGCTGGACGCCTTGCTGGAAACGCAGCCGAACCGGAAAACCCTGCACTAGCTCACCGGACCGCGCCTTACCGGAGCGGGGTGTATTGCGAAGACGCCCGCGGGCCTGCGGGCGTCAGTTGAATCCGGGTCCAGACGCCAGGGTCCAGGCTGTCCTGGCTGCGCACCCGCCAGAAGTGGGCTTCAGGCCGAGGCTGATCCACTAAACGGTCATGCTGCCGCATGCCGCGGCTGATCCACAATACCTTCAAAGCATGGCGGCCGAGTTGCTGCGCAAGCACGGACAGCAACGGATGATACGGGTTGCGCGGATCCTCCATCACGCGCTCGAAATCCAGATCGGCGCTGGCCACAATGAGCAGCCAGTCCGCCTTGTTCGCCTGCGCAAAACGAAAGCCCGCTTCCAGCCAATATCGATTGGCCTGATCCCTTTCCTCAAACTCACCGTTGCGGCCCGCGGCAAAGGAAAAGTTGTTGTCGTTCTCCGGCAGGTTCAGGGTCAGGACCACGGCGTTTTTCAACTGCAAGCGCTGGTTTTCAACATACAGCCGGAACCGTTTGCTTTGGCTCTGACGCATCACCGGCAGCGGCGCCTTGCCCAGGCTGCGTTCCGTCCCGAAGAAAACCTGCCTTAGAAAAGTCAGTCTCTCGGTCTTCTGGTAAGGGTGGGCGCGGACGGTGTCGCACAAGGCCCAGTCCAGGGCGGCGGGCGTGTAGAGCAAGGGCGCGGGGCTTTGTTCAAAGCGTTCGTGACGGTTGAGATAGAGGGCGTCATGGCAGGCTTCGTCCGGATGCCGGATGCCGCCCGCATGCAGCAGCAGGTCAAGGTCGCCGCCAATGGCCCGCAGGTATTCCGGCAGCCATTGCGACTCGAGTTCGCTCTGCGGCCGGTCCGCAATCAGACCGATGGAGAGCGTTTGCGCCCGTACGTTGACGGCATGAAGCGCCGCGCCGCTCAACAGCAGCGGCGTCAGCCAACGCAGCAGAAAAGGGGCGCGAAAAAAAGTCATCAAGGCTCAAGAGTTGCGGTGGTTTTCAACTGGTATAACAGATCCAGCGCGGCGCGCGGACTCAGGCTGTCAACGTCGAGGTTCTGCAATTGCGTCCGGAGCGGGTCCGGCGGCGCCTCCAGGTAGTCCGGTTCCGGTTCCGACGCGCTGGGCGCATCAAACAGGGACAACTGCGGCACGCGCTCGGCCTGGGTTTCCAGGCGCTCCAGTTCCTTGCGCGCCATGCGGATCACGCTGGCTGGAATGCCGGCGCGCTGGGCCACCTGGATGCCATAGCTTTTGCTGGCCGGTCCTTCCTTGACTTCATGCAGGAAGACAATGCCCTTGCTGGATTCCGCTGCGGCCAAGTGTACGTTGGAGACTTCGTCGAGTTGAAGCGGAAGTTGCGTCAATTCGAAATAATGGGTTGCAAACAGAGAAAGCGCCTGGTTTTGCCTGACCAGATGATGGGCAATCGACCACGCGAGGGACAGCCCATCGTAGGTGGAGGTACCGCGCCCGATTTCATCCATCAGCACCAGGCTTTGCGGCGTGCTGGCGGCGAGGATGGCGGCGGCTTCGATCATTTCGACCATGAAGGTCGAGCGTCCGCCCGCCAGGTCGTCGGCCGCGCCGATGCGCGTGAAGATCCGATCAATCACGCCGATTTGCGCGGCATTGGCGGGCACCAGCGAGCCGATACGCGCCAGCAGCACGATCAATGCCGTCTGGCGCATATACGTGGACTTGCCGCCCATGTTCGGGCCGGTGATCAGCAGCAGGCGGCGCTTGGCGTGCAGCAGGCTGTCGTTGGGCGTGAAGCGCTCGATCACGCGTTCCACCACCGGATGGCGCCCCTGTTTGATGTCGATCCGGGCATCCGGCAGCAACTGGGGGGCGACCCACTGATTGGCCTGGGCATGATGGGCGAGGGCGCACAACACGTCCAGCGTGGCCAGCGCCGAGGACAGGCTGTTCAGCACCGGGACGGATTCAGAAAGTTGATCCAGCAACTGTTCGAACAGCCACTTCTCCCGGCTCAGCGCGCGGTCCTGCGCGGAAAGCACCTTGTCTTCCCACTCCTTCAATTCAGGCGTAATGAAGCGTTCCGCGTTTTTCAGGGTCTGACGGCGGCGGTATTCGGTCGGGACCTTGTCCAGCTGCGCGCGGCTGACTTCAATGAAGAAGCCGTGCACGCGGTTGTATTCGACACGGAGGGTGCTGATGCCGGTGCGTTCCCGTTCACGGGCTTCCAAGTCCAGCAGAACGCCGCCGGATTCGCTTTCCAGCGTGCGCAAGGTATCCAGCTCTTCATCAAAGCCCATGGCAATCACGCCGCCATCGCGCACGTGCAAGGCGGGTTCTTCGGTGACGGCGCGCTGCAGCAAAGCGTGCCAGCGTGGCTCCAGATCCAGCGCGGCGGCCACCTGATGCAGCAAGGGCGGCGCGGATTCGGGCAGCGCTTCCCGCAGCGCGGCCAGCACGCCGGGCACGCGGGCCAGCGCGTCGCGCAAGCTGGCCAGTTCCTTGGGCCGGACCGAGCGCAGCGCGATGCGGGTGGCAATGCGCTCAATGTCCGGCAGGGATTTCAACTGGGCGCCGAGCACCTGCTCGTGGCTTTGCCGCATCAACTGGACAATGGCCTGCTGCCGTTGCTGGACGGGTGCATTGTCGCGCAGCGGGTGGTGCAGCCAATGGCGCAGCAGGCGGCTGCCCATCGGGGTATGGCAGTGGTCCAGCGTGGAAAACAGGGTGGGGGAACTCTCTCCACGCAGCGTCTCGGTAATTTCCAGGTTGCGACGGGTCACCGGGTCCAGGTGCACGTATTGCGAGGCCCGGTCCACGCGAATGCTGAAGACGTGCGGCAGCCGCTTGGCCTGCGTATGCGCCACGTAGCGCAGCAGGGCACCGGCGGCGCGCTGCGCCAGCGTCAGCGTTTCCAGATCGAAGCCGGCCAGGGTGTCCACCGCAAAATGCTCAAGCAGGTGCTGGCGCGCATTGCTCAGCTCAAAATGCCAGACCGGCATGGTGCTGAGACTGGTGACGTAGTCCGCCAGCAGGGTCTGGCCTTCGGGCAGCAGCAGCTCGGCGGGGGCGATTCGATGCAGTTCGCTGGCCAGCATGTCGGCCGCGCATTCGGTCACGGAGAAGGCGCCATTGGCCAGGTTCAGCCAGGCCAGGCCCGCGGGCTTGTTCGGATGGTCCTGAACCAGCGCCGCCACGCAGACATCCGCCTTGGCAGGCAGCAGGGCCTCGTCGGTCAGTGTGCCGGGGGTGATGGTGCGGACGATCTGGCGCTCGACCGGCCCTTTGGAGGTGGCCGGATCGCCGATCTGTTCGCAAATCGTCACGGACTCGCCGAGTTTGACCAGCCGCGCCAGGTATTGATCCACCGAATGAAACGGCACGCCCGCCATCTTGATCGGCTGCCCGCCGGAACTGCCGCGCGTGGTCAGTGTCAGGTTAAGCAGGCGGGCCGCTTTCTCGGCGTCTTCGTAAAAGAGTTCGTAGAAATCGCCCATGCGGTAGAGCAGCAGCGACGGCCCGGCCTCGGCCTTAAGGCGGTGGTATTGCTGCATCATCGGCGTATGGTGGGAGAGATCGGGTGTGGTCATCTATCTGTCTGTTGCGTTGGCGCGGAGCCAGTGTGTGAGAGGACATTGTAATGAGGACGGCCTTGAGACGGAATTTCGTGCGTCATAAACCGCTTTTCAAGCGATACTACAGCCGATGCAAAAGCCTGAACGTCAAGGAGCGCGCCATGTTATGGAATGACAAGCGGTTTCAAGCCCTCTTGCGGTGGCCGACGGCGGCGCTGGCGGGCGCGTTGTTGTTGGCCGCTTGCGGCGGCAATGACGCCGTCAGCCTGGATCAAAAGTTGGAGCGGCAGTTCGAGCGCTTCGACGCGGCGCGCGCGCTGGTGGTGGAGACCTACCGCGACCCAAGCCGCTCGCCCGTCGAGCTGATGATTTCGCGTGAACAGTGGGAAAAGCTGTTGACGCCCACGGCTGACGACGCGTTCTCGGCGGCGGAGCTGGACGCCTTGCGCACGCGTCAGGCGAACGAGGTCGCGGCCAGCCGCCAGCGGGCCATCGAGCGCTCGATCATTGATTTTTCCGCAATCCGGGCGCTGCCCGCGGCGCAGGCGGAACAACGCATCCGTGCGTTCTGCGGCGCCGTGCCGAAAGGCGGCATGCTGCACATCCATCCCTGGGGCACGCTCGATCCGGCCAGCGTCAAGGCCTTGCTGGAAAAAAACGATCCCCTCATCCCGGCCGCGCAATTGGCGCTTGATCTGTCCGATCCGGAAGGCGAGGCTTGGCTCTACCCGGAAGAGCTGGACTGGTTGCGCGGCCTGGCCGATGCGGCGCCGTACTCGGCGCTGGCGCCCGCCGACCAGGACCGTTTCCGTTCACTGCTGGTGCTGCCGCCCGGCGTGCATGCGTTTCCCCGCTTTGAAGCGATGTTCACCTTCGTCGGCCTGCTGCTCGGCATTGACTGGGACAATACGGTCAAGATGCTTGAAGACTTCGCCAGCCGTGCCGTCCGGCAGGGCGTATTTTACGTGGAGTTCACTGAGAGCATCGCGCCGCATGAAGTCGCCGCCTATGAGGCCCTGGGCCAGCATCTGCTGGACCGCTATGGGCTGACAGTGCGCTTCAACAATGCTTTTTTTCGTACCAGTTCAGCGGCATTCAACGCGAACGGAACGCTTGATATGCTGCGCAACATCCATTCGCCCTGGATTGTCGGTATTGATCTGCTTGCCAACGAGAACGG